>CAZBJT010000090.1:0-6545 GCA_964492215.1 uncultured Planctomycetales bacterium
ATGGCGGCCAATGAATATGAAACGGTGTGCGGCAAAATATGTTTGATGATGATCACATGATCAGGCACACCTAAGGTCTTCGCTGCCAACACATAATCGCGTTCCCTTAAAGATAAAGCCATGCCGCGGATGATGCGCGCCAGTGAGGCCCAGCCGATAAAAGAAAGGATGATGACAATGGTGATATAAATCTGTAAGGAATTAAAATCATCGGGCACGGCTGCCCTTAAGGCCAGCATCAGGTAAAAGCCGGGCACCATCATGAACATTTCGCATAGGCGCATCAGGAGCGTATCGATCCACCCGCCGTAATAGCCGGCAATGCCGCCCACTAAAAGACCCAAGATAAAAGAAATAGCCACACCGACGAGGCCTATGGATAGCGAAATGCGCGCGCCATACAGCATGCGGCTTAACATATCACGGCCGCGGGAATCGGCACCCAGTAAATAAATGCGCCCCCCATCCTCCACTGTAAATAAATGGCCGTGATGGAAAAACTTCAACGGGTAGTGCTGGGTTTGATCAATCACAAAGACCCGGCGATGCACGTCATCAAAAGTCAATGTGCGCCCATATACAAAAGGGGCGGTGAAATGACCTTGATTGAGAAATTCAACCGCTGTCGGCGGGCAGAAAGAAAGATTGCGATCTTCATCTTGATAGCCGTACGGGCTTATAAAATTGGCAAATAGCGCCGAGGCATATAAAAGACCCAGCACCCATAGGCAAATCATGGCCATGCGGTTCTTCTGCAGGGATGAGAAAACCAAATGCAGCTGACTCTGTGAATTAATTTTTCTGTTCATAACGGATACGCGGATCCACCCACGCCAATAAGACATCAGCTAATAAATTACCAATGATCAATAATACGCCGCTTAATAATAAGCTGGCCATCACCACATACACGTCCTTGGCCCGCACCGCGGTGAGCAGTAAGGCGCCCAATCCCGGCCAGGAACACACAATTTCGATCAACGCTGCCCCGCTTAATAGGGAAGCAAACTCATAACCCAATAAGGTGACCATCGGATTAAAGGCATTGCGCAAGGCATGCGTGTAAATGACCTTGGTCTCACTTAAACCCTTGGCCCGGGCCGCTAAAATATATTGCTGGCGCAATACCGCAAGCATATTACCGCGCATGATGCGCTGCAAGGCTCCGATTGAAGCCAATGATAAAACCACCGTCGGAATGACCAAATGTGCGGCCACATCCGCGATCTTGGCCCCCCAGCTTAAATCCTCATAATTAGGGCTATGCATGCCGCCTAAAGGCAAACCGCCCCATTGAGAGGCTAAGTATAATAACAACATGGCTAAAAAGAAACCGGGTGTGGAAAAAGCAGCGAAAGATAAAATAGAGAGAACTTTATCCACCCATTGCTGATGACGCAATGCCGCCCACACCCCTAAAGGAATAGCTACACCCCACGTCAAAAGAAACGTAGCCAAAGACAGGATAAATGTATTCAATAAACGCGTACCGATCACATGCGTCACCGGCACATTGTAATAAAAAGAATAACCCCAATCGCCTTTAAAAACATTCAGTATCCAATGGCCATATTGCACCGCCATGGGTTCATTGAGGTGATACAATTTCTCATAACGCCCGACGGTTTCCTGGGATATTTGCGGGTTTAATTTCAGGCTATCGAAGAAATTGCCTGGGGTCACATGCATCAGCCAAAAGGTCAGGAAACTGATCCCTAATAGCAGAACAAAAGCCCAAATTAAACGTTCGATAATCTGTTTTAACATAATTAAATTACCTTAGGTGTCTGGAATTATCAAAAATAAGGGGACACGTAGTGAGTACATGTCCCCTTATTTCTTATGGCCTTCTTTATTGTCTAAGATATATATCTCTTCCAGGTTATGGAAGGCACCGCCGTAGGCGGTGGGGTTTAGGTTGCCGAATTTTTTGCGCACGGCGTACATGTCGCTATTAAGCACCGTGTAAATGACCGGTAATTGGTCGGCGGCGATGCGCTGGCTTTCATCATATAGGGCTTTGCGTTTATTCTGGTCTAATTCCTGCACTCCTTGGTCATAGATTTCATCAATGCGTTTTTCCCAATCGGTGGCTGGTTTTTCCTGACGGGGGTTCCATAAATGCAAGCCGCCGGATGAATGCCATACACCTTTGCCGAAATGCGGCTCTACCCCGCCGGTCAACCCCATGATGATGGCGTCCCAATCGTATGACGCCATGAGCTTGCCCACCAATGTATTGAATTCCAGCGGCAGGAAATTGACCTGCATGCCTAGCTTTTCTAAATCCGCCCGGATAATGGCTGCGATTTGCACCCGCTCACCTGCCCCATTATTAGTGTACAAATTGAATTTCACCGGATGGCCTTGCGCGTCTTCGATAATACCATCATGATTGCGGTCGATAAACCCCGCTTCAGCCAATATAGCCTTAGCTTTATTCAAATCATAATCATAGGAAGTGGTGTCTGCTGTATAAAAAAAGCCGCTGCTGGGGCTCATCGGTCCTTGCTGAGGATAGCCAAAACCATTAAACAGGATATCAATGATCTTTTTCTTATCAATGGCATGCGCCACGGCCTGACGGAAATGCACATTGGTAAACCATGACAATTTGACCGGATCTATAAATGGCTTGCCGGTCGTTGGATTCATACGCCCGTTTTGATTGAAGGCCAGGAAATTACTGCCGAAATCCGCCCCAGCCTCGTAAATATGGAAGTTCTTCTTGGCCTCCATGGGTTTAAGCAGCGGATAATCGGCTCCCCGCACCGACGTATAATCCAATTCTCCGTCGATAAATTTTAATAAAGCAGCCTCAGGGTCCCCGATGATTAAATAAATCACCTTATCTAAATAAGGCAGAGCATTACCTTCTGTGTCTTTTTTCCAATAATGGGGATTGCGTTTAAAAACAATGCGCTCGCCGGGGTGGTATTCACTTAACATAAAAGGACCGGTACCAACAATGGCTGCCGGTGGTGTATCGATGCCCCAGGTGAAATTAAATTTGCCCGATTTCACCGGCTGCTCTAAGCAATGCTTAGGCAAAATGGCCTGGCTCATGGCCCGCAGGAAAGGGGCAAACTTGACGGGCAAAGTAAAACGCACGGTCCAATCATCAATCTTTTCAACTTTAAAGGGCTTACCTTCAATTGTCATCACGTCCCGGGACGATGAGGGGACTTGTGGATTATAGATCAATTCATTGTAGGTGAAAACCACATCATCAGCGGTGAATTGGACCCCGTCAAACCATTGCACATCATGACGCAGGTGAAATGTCCATTGGGTACCATCAGGGCTTAAGTCCCAGCTTTGGGCCAAGTTAGGGATGGTCTCAAGGGTGCCCGGGTCATCGGTGGTGAGGCCTTCAAACAGCAGACCGGTCACCGCACTGGAGGACGTTTCGCTGGCGGTAATTTCATTAAATGTTTTGGGGTCTGAACCGACCGATAAAACAAGTTGCCCGCCGTAGCGCTGATCACTAGCGCCACAAGCGGGCATTGCCATAAAGATAAAGCCAATGAAAAACCACGCTGCCATAATTAATATTATGCGCCCTTAGGTAATCTTGTCAATCTTATCAAGATATTTGATAATCAAAAATATACTTAAATCCTTCACTCAAAAATAACCGGTAATCTAGTGATAGGCTTAATATCAACAATAATAGGCACCAACCCATCAATATTGATCTTTTCTAAATCTTGCTGACTTACAGGCAACGGCACCCCTTTACCATCACGTTTGATTTGTAAGTTCAAATTCGCCGCATTAAAATCAACACCACCCAAGTTCTTTTCCATATTGGGATTCATGGCTGGGCTATTATCATTAAACATATAATGAAAAACCGTTCTTACTTCCAAATCCATGCCTTCTACTATCACCGCCACCTGTTGGGATATTTTCTTCAGATTTTCTTCACTATTCTTAACTCCGGGAGTCTTAATATAAACATAAAGCCTGGCATTCGTATAATTGGATGCCTGCGATTGCCTCACATAGGCCACAACCTGAACCGTTTTACCATCTATCGTGAGGCTTACTTTCATTAATTCTTTAGCAATATAATGCAACAAATTTGCAAATTTCTCACTCAATCCATCATAAATCACCAATGAATCTGGCATTGATTTTGCAGGAACTTGTATTGGTTCGAAAAAGTAACCATCCTCGCTGTCTATATTAAACCATTCAGAATCACCTTTTATGTTGGAATGAATAATCATAGGCTTAACAGAATCTGCTTTAGCTAAGATTTCTCCTCTAATCCTTTCATGCTCCTTCATCATTAAGGAATAGTCCCCATCCTTTGATTTTCTAAGCACACCTTTTAACTTATCTGCAATCTTACCGTGATGCCCCTTAGCAGCCTTCTGATCACCTAATGAATAAGCCTGACCTTGTTCATCATCTACTATTTCAATCAGAACACCCTGCCCTGCATCGGACCTTAGACCCAATCTTTGAGGAGTAATACTGACCAAGTGCCTTAATTCTTCAAATTCTGCCGCTGTCATAGCAATGCGCACCTCATCTTCAATTTTCTCTTTTAAGACCTGATAAAAACCTGGACTATTAGGAGACACACCTATAGGTATAATGCTGCCATCCAGGGCTAAGGCTATGGCTCGCACTTTTTCTTCAGCACTCTTGAAGCTCTTATAAGTTGCAACACCTCTGCCTTCCAGACTTATTTCATTTTCTTCCTCCATTAAACGAGATAATGCTGGCAAGTCAACCGGTAGCTGCACCAATCCCTCATCCGTATGAACACTAAGTATTAGTCGATCACCTTCAATCTTTACCGATGCCACCTTTAAGATACGGGATGGTTTCCCATAAGGTTCAACTTCAAATTTTCCATCATTCGCTCCTGACGTTTGTTTTCTTAATGATCTTGCTACTAAACCATTGATAGGGATATTTACGTTCCCATTTAACTGAGAAAAGAACACCCCTCCATTTGCCTTAGAAAAAGAAACAAGCAAACGCTGATTATAAATATAATATTCGCCTCCCTCGCTATTCCCGGGAGATGCCTCGACATAAAACTTCTCCTTACCTGAAGCCCGAAAACCCAATCCCTGCGGAAAACCCTTAACCTCAACCTCTTCTCCCTTGTAATCAATAGCCATAACCACTTGTCCCGGATATATTCTCTGTAGCCCCATCATCTTCTCATTTTTGCCATTTCTTTTTTTAAGTATTTCTGTCTTTTCATCCCTTGTATCACTAACATTACCCCCAGTCCTTGTTTCGCCCGTATTTTTGATCTTCCGACTCCCACCACTAACCGCATCAGCAATCTCTTGAAGCTTAGGGCGCAACGCATAAAAAAAAGTCAATGTTCGTGATTCAGCGTAATTTTTTACATAAAGATCCTTACCCTCATCCGTAGTAAAAAATTCCTGAATACTTTTAGCGACCCGTTGATTCTTACCTAAGCTAAAAAAAGCAATATCTTCAACTTTCTTAGAATTAACAACCTTGCTAAAATACGCATAAAACCCTTGTTTAGCATTGCCCAATACAGCAACCCTTAAATATTTTACATTCTCTTTCTTTAATGATACAGGAAGGGCTGCTTCACTTATAAGCACAGAATCAGCAAGAACCATGGCACTTTTCAATTCTGCGGCTGGTATCATCTCCGACCATGCCCATTCGATTTCTGGAACCGCATTCATCGCTGAATTATGCTGCGCCACACCTTGACTTACCACCTGCTCAGACATTTCCACCCCTATAAGCTCTGTGGGTTCCTCTTCCATACCTGCTTCTGCCTGATCCAGACCAACTGGTTTCACTATCGTCTTTAACGCAGGGATATGCATGCAACCGCCCGAAAAATACTTTCTAGGTACAATTTCCTTGGTGTATTTATCCACATCTTCCTTAATATAGTCGAATACTCCCTTCTTAAATGCTTTCAAATAACTTTGATAAATATCCTGATTATTCCGAGGGTCTTGATCAACCCCTTTGATTTTAGCTTTATCGATATAAATCTTACCTAACAAAGATTCTTTCAACGCCTGTTTATACCACGTTGCCAGAATCATGCTGCTATAAACTTGACGCAACATGGCAAAATTCTTGCCTTCATTAACTTCTTTTTCAAGCTCAGGTAAAATTATTTCACGTACGATCTGTGAACCAAGCTCATGGGTTTTATTATCAGGATTTTTGGACTTGGGCCCTTTTTCTCCTACACCTTGATGCTTACCCAAAGATATATAATCTTCCTCCAACATCACCTTTAAATGCTGATTGACCACATACACCATATTGCCGTGCTCATATACAGAGGCTGAATCTGGAACGATCCACACCTTATTAAAAGTATTGACCGGAATATTAGTGCTGCCGTATTGCTTATAGGCTTGTTCATATATTTTGTCCCAAAATTTCATACCAATATCTTTGTCGGGATATATTAAAGATGCTGTTATTTGTTTCAATACATAGTCCTGGGCCAACAGATCACGGCCCATTTCAGTTTTGCCAAAATCCTCCTTAATAATGCGGTCTTTTTC
>CAZBJT010000091.1:0-6479 GCA_964492215.1 uncultured Planctomycetales bacterium
GGTAATCGTTAATTACTTATTAAGTATCATCCCATGCTACCCCAAAGCTTTCCAGGGATTTTACAAATAAATAGGACAGCCCACAAGGACTGTCCTATTTATGTATGCAAATGAGGCATTTTGTTTGTTACTCCTTTAATAATGAACGCAGGCGGTTCTTGCCTTGTTTGGCCTCATTTGGCTTGCCCTGCCTTTCGCCCTTCAAAAAAGCGGCGATCACCGCGCTGACTTCGCCTGGTTCTGCGCCAAATTCCTTGGCACTTGCGATCAACGCAGCGCAACTTTCATACTCTTGGGCCACAAGCGCCTCGCTTAAGTATAAGAAAGCACTTAACTTAAGCACCTCGTTTGAGGTCAAGACTTCGTTCTCGCTTATTGTATTCATGACTGTCACCTCCTTTCCATAAATAAAAAAGCCACCGGTTCTTTGAGAGCCGGTGGCTTTGAATTTCGCAGTAAGACTATTTAATTAACGATTCACCACACACCTCTCCCGGTTAGCTTTCTGCATGCGGCAGAAAGCATAAAGCACGGTACGTAGTGTTTTTGAATCATTAAGGTCTGCATAACATTGTAAGTTTAACACATGAATAGGACGATGTCAAATGCACCTGAATTCCAAAATAATAAAAAAAATTTAGAGCGTACTTGTGCTTACTAAGACCGAACCTTTATACTTAAAATATTCTTTTTGTATTTTATTCGACGCTATTGCATAACTTTGACTGCCGTCGCTTTTCTGGCTGGCCATAATTAGGCCTACCCAACATCCCTGTTCATCCAAAATGGGACCGCCGCTGTCTCCCGGCTTAAGATTCAGTTTTAATTGCAGAATATTCACATTTCCTGAATGTTTACCTTTGATCAAGCTTGTGACCTGCCCCCCAAGAGTGCACTGAGAATCCGGGTCTGAATGAGCAAAGGCAATGACAGGGTTCCCGATTTGAACCCGGGATGAATCACCCCAAGCTATTGTTCTAAGCCTATACGGGGCATCTATTTTTATAAAACTAAAATCAGATTTACTGGAATAAAGGACCTCAGCCTCGAATACATTATTTCCCCCCAGATCCACATAGATATGCTGGGAATTAGCAATGATGTGTGTATTGGTGACAATGATCCCGGAAGAATCAATGATAATGCCATGCCCGTAATGCTCGGTGGAAGCCATCCCTGTCCTGCCGTTTTCACTACGCATGACCGGGACCTCAACGGCTTTTATATCCACCAGCGATGCCTGAAAATTTTGCTTGGATTGTAATAAATAGGCCCGGGGAGGTGCCGATACCAGGGTTTCCGGGTCAGGAGAGAAACCGGTTAGGAAATTCTGGGCATAAGACGGTGAAGCACACAGGATCATAAACCCCGCCAAGATCACAAATGAAACAGCCTTTTGTAGTATTTGACAATTCATGGGTTATGACCTCAGAATTTCTTCTGCCCTTCACTAATTTAGACATCAAATACCCTCAGAAAGTTTCATTATTTAATTTAAGCCCCTATAATCACCCGCCAGCATCTCATTCTTACAACCATAACCGGTCACTTTACGGATATTGAACCCTTGGGCCTCTAGCCCTCGCCTCACCCATCCAGCCACCGTAAACGTCGCCAATGTTGTTCCGGGCTTGGACAAACGGGCTAATCCGGCGAACACATCTTCCGTCCACATCTCGGGGTTCTTGGCTGGCGAAAATCCGTCTAAAAATAATGCTTCCGCGCCTTGGCCTGCAAAACCTTCGTCCGCCATTTTTTTGAGGCCGGCAACGATATCATCAAAAACAATGGTCAAACGCACCCGTCCCTGATTAAGATCAAATGTGCGCGCCTGCATCGGAACAACCTGATAGCAAGCTGCCAACTCGTCTGCCTGTGGTTTTAACAGAGGCCAAATGCTGAGCGCGCGCTCAAGTTCTGGGCGGGGAAGCGGGTATTTCTCAACTGATAGGAAATTCAATGCCCAGGAAGCCGGTGCGTGGGCATTCCAAAGATGCCAGGCCACACAAAAACCAAGCCCTGTGCCAAATCCGGTTTCAACAATGGTAAATACACCTTTAACCATCGGATCCAAACCTTTGAAGCGTTCTTCTAAATGGTTTCCCCCGCAAAAAATATACAGCACATCTTCATATCCGTTGACGGCACAGAAATACATATCGTCGAAAACGATGGAATACGGCGTTTGATGGGTCCATTTGATAAGGGCATTTGAGGGGTCGGCAATTTCCATTATTTCTTTAAGGCCCCCATCAGCTCATCGATGAAATTCAAGTTAACCACAGCCCCTAATTCCTCTGCCTTTTGCACATCGGCCAGGGCTTTATCATATTCTTCCAGATGATAATAAATAACAGCCCGAAAGTTATAGGCCTTGGCGTAATTAGGGTTTATTTGAATGGCGTGCGTGCAATCAATATCCGCCAGGGTCAAATCCCCATGGTCGGCATACAGATGGCCGCGATTGTAATAGGCTTCGGCATCGTCGGGATTGAGCGCAATGGCTTTGCTGAAATCGGCAATCGCTTGATCAAAATCACCTTGCTTAACATAAACAAGGCCGCGGTTATTATACGCCTCGGCATAATGAGGATCGGTCTCAATGGCTTTATCATAACTGGGTAAGGCGTTGAAAAGATCGCCTTTTTTGTAGGCTTCATTGCCGAGGACGTTATAGTCCACGGCGGTCTGGGCATAAACGGTAGAGACCGTTAAAAAAAACATGCCTAAAGATAATAATATTTTAGATTTAGTTTTCAACAGCCACACCAATCACAAAGAGAACCGCATAGTCTTGTTTATTACAGCCCTTGATAGAAGGCATGGGCACCCCTGGCGCAACCGGAAATACTGTTTGTTGTGCCATGGCCGGTGAACAGGAATCATCATTTGTCGCCGGTGTGTAGCGGGCTGCGTGGCATGGCAGATGTGTGACATCATAAAGCTTAACACCTGGCTCTAATGCCCAGCGCTGGGTGCCATCTTTATCACTGGAATAAATGGTGAGCACACCCGTCACCTCCCTACCGCCGGTGACTACGTATTTGCCCGGAGGCAGCGGGAAGACTGGCTTCTCCATAATCGAGCCGTGCTCCTCCAGCCACCAGTCTTTGCTATCGAATTTCCATTGGGCAGGGGCAACTCCACCAGAAGCCTTTAGCTTATCATAGTTTTCCAGCAGGCATCCGCGCGGGCCCGGGTCTTGCTGCCACAAACCCCATAATTGAGCACCACTCCCGGCATTCGCCCCCGGATCACCCAAGGCCACAATGTACTCTACCGGAATATGCTTAAACCTCGGCGGAGTTTCATTTTCAGCGCAAGCTAATTGCCCGATGGCGGCCATCATCATGAGCAATGCCATCGACAGGAGTATACGGCTCAATGTACGGTGTATTCTCATAAATATTCACTCATAATTTATTTATCACGAACTGTTTTTATCTAGAAATGTTCTTGTACAAAAGCTCGGCCGGAACCTGACTTTAGATAAGTTTCAAACCGCCTTGCTTTCTCCTCACTATCAAATGCAAAATAATTTATCAGCTTCCAGGGTTTGTACTGGGATGTGGGGGGGACTTGGCCGTTGTTGTGGGAGTCTAGGCGTTTGATTATATCGGAGGTGAAGCCTGTATAGGTTTGTTCAGGGGATTCTACGGATTGTAGGCGGTAGACGTAGAACATAATTACTGGTACAGGAATTTTCGGTTGATGTTATTGATGGCAAAAATTGGGTTGTGTTGATGGGTTTGGTTGTATTGGATAAGCCCTCCTTCGCTCCTTTGGAGCTATGGCGGGCAAATTTTGTTCGCTTTTTAGGCGAACAAAATTTGGTGGAGGTGCCGGGAATTGAACCCGGGTCCTTGAGTCTCTAAGTATAAGCATCTACATGCGTAGTTTGTCTTTTGGTTCTCGTCCCTAATACCCCGGCAAACAGGGTTACGTTGGGACCAGCCTTCAAGATCTTATTCTATCGCCGAAGGCGATCGATAGAACCAGCCTGTGAATGACCTTATTATAAACTTACAGGCTTAAGTTTATATAAGGGCTTAGTTAGCGTGTAACTAAGACGGGCGTAGACACCCTCGGTGCAAATGCAACGATCGGTCCCATATTAACAGGAACGTGACCGTTAGCAATCGCATGAGCAGCATCTACAACTGACGCATCATTTTTGTTTGCGTTTAATGTGTGCTTAGAATTGTTATCGCGGCCTACCAAGCTTCCGCGGCACGCCACCCATACCCGAACAACACAAGTCGAGACCAATCACCCCCATGTAAAAGAACGTAACAACACTTATAGTATAGACGAATCAGGGACTTATAGCAAATTTTACCGATCAGTCAATCTAATCGAATTATTCGTAATGTGTCCACATACGAAGGACCTTGATGGCATGCTGGTCTTTAAAAACCTGGTAAACCAAGCGATGCTGAACATTAATGCGGCGTGAATATAAGCCTGTTAAACTCCCGGAAAGCTTTTCATACGGAGGCGGATATTGAAAGGGATTGCCGGCAATCACAGCGATGAGTTTCTCAGCTTTTTGTTGAAGCCCGGCTTGGGACAGCTTCTTGGCATCTTTTAACGCGGGCCTTGTATAAAACACCTGGTAGGCCATACATTACCACTTGATGGTTTTCTGACATTTGGACAATGGGGTTTTCATGCCTTTAATCAAAGATTTTTCCATTTCGGGAATGCTGATCAAATGAAGTGTTTCCTGTATAGAACGCCAATCTTCTTCGCAAATGAGCACCGCATTATTACGTTTACCCATAATTTGAATAGGCTCATGCGATGCTGCAGCTTGATCTAAGAGACGGTACAAATTTATCCTGGCTTTGCTGGCGGTCAAAGTTGTCATATTCATTTCTCCTCTATTAATCAAAGCGTACCATATATGGTACGCTTTGTCAACCACCACACTGTTACCGTTTATTTTGCTTGATGGCGCGGTCCATTTCGCGGTTGGTTTCGCGCTTTTTCATGTCGTCCCGTTTATCGTATAGCTTCTTGCCTTGGCCTAAAGCCACTTCTACTTTGGCCCAGCCGCGATTATTAAAATAAATCTTCGTCGGTATTAAGGTCAAACCCTTACGGGTCAATAAGCCGTGAATGCGTTCCATCTCCCTTTTATTTACCAATAATTTGCGCGGCCTGTCCGGGTCTTCATTTAAAAAACTGGCCTGGGCATAGGGCTCAATGTGCAAATTATAAAGATACAGCGCTCCTTTTTCAACATTGGCAAAGGCATCCGTAAAAGCGGTTTTCCCCATGCGCAGGGATTTGACCTCCCCGCCATTTAAAGCAAGGCCGCACTCCCACTTCTCGAGCAGATGATAATTCTGATATGCTTTTTTATTGGTGGCGATCGTAGACATAATTAATGGATCAAATGATCATATAAACTTAAAAATATCGGGATGGTCAGGATGCACAATAAATGCGTCAGGAAAATGACCTGATTAAGAAAATCCTGATTGGGGCTATCACTATAACGGGCAATCACCGACAATGTAATAGATGTGGGCATGCAGGCCTGCAAAATCAAAATAAAACCGAACGTCGATTCCACCGGCACAAACCGCAGCAATATCAAGGCCAATACCGGCAGGAGCAGCAATTTAAGCGACACCGCACCCATCACGTCCTTCCATTGAAATTCTTTAAAAGAAGTAAGCGCTAAATTACCACCGATAGTCAAGATGGCCAAGGCCAAGGCACTATCCCCGATGATCCTCACCGGTTTTAAAACCAGGTCGGGGAAAAAACCTTTCCAGCCCAACAATACAAAAATAAGAGCGGTAAACATGGCTATCAACGGCGGATTGATAAAATTACGCCACGTAATGGTGGCTTTCCGATGATACGCCACCAGCCAAACCCCGATCGACCACAAGCATGTATCAAAACCAAGGATGGTCAACAGCACATACGGATAAAGCACCTTGGGCTGGTCGCCGGGCAGCATGGTGATAAATAATAAAGGGATGTAACCGGCATTATGGAACACCGACGCAGCCGTCCATTCGCGGGGCTGTTTGCGACGAGAGAAGAAAGCAATTGAGCCGGCCACCAAAATACCGGTCATAACCAAACCGACATTGATAAAAGGAAACTGCCACCAATGGGGCTGAAGGACCGGATCAAAGTTGCTGATAATGCGGTTAAAAATAAAGAACGGGAAGCTGACATTGATGCTAAGCACGGACAATAGCTTCAAACTCTCCTGGTTGAGCAGGCGGCGTTTAACCAGGAAAAAGCCCACCGCACCCACGGCAAATATCTGGGCTACGGCTGTAAAGGATGTCTGAAAAGAAACGTGTAACATAAGGCGTAATTATAACAGGCAAGGCTTGTTGTTGACAGATAATTTTCACAAGGTTATACTGATGGACTATTGCAGCTGAGAATTTTATGCCGGGGTGGCGGAATTGGTATACGCGTACGTCTCAGAAGCGTATGGCGAAAGC
>CAZBJT010000092.1:0-6419 GCA_964492215.1 uncultured Planctomycetales bacterium
CTAAAGGCAGTATTGCATAATGTCATGGGGCCGCAGGTGACCCTGGTGGATTCAGCCCAGGAAGTGGCCATGCAGGTCAAAGAATTATTGACCAAACAGCGGCTGTTACGCACGCAATTAAGCCCGGGGCAGCACACATTTATTGTCAGCGACGAGCCCCAGCAATTCCAGCGCCTGGCGGTGAAGTTTTTGGGCGGCGGGGTGAAAAACGTAGAAAGGTATGTCAATGTTTGAAGTCACTGTGCGTGATCATATTGCTGCCGCGCATCAATTGCACGGCTATGATGGTGCCTGCAGCCGCATCCACGGTCACACCTGGAAAATCGAGGTGGTTGTCACCGGTACGGAATTAGATAAGGTTGGCTTATTGGCTGATTTCAAAGTGCTGAAAAAACAATTAAAAGACGTGATCATGCCCTTAGATCATGTGAGTCTTAATGATGTGCCTGCCTTTAAAGGCATTAACCCATCGACGGAGAATTTGGCCCGTCACATCTTTCGTGAATTTGCCAAGACCTGTGCGCCTTTAAAGCTTAAGCAGGTACAGGTATGGGAAAGTGATACGGCCAGCGTTATTTATTATGAATAAAGCGGTTGTTCTATTATCCGGGGGGTTGGATTCCTCGACCACCTTACACTATGCCATCTCAAAAGGATGGCATTGCTCCTGCCTGGTTTTCGATTACAATCAGCGCCATAAAAAAGAGATACAGAAAGCCCAAGCCATTGCCAAGTCCGCCGGGTGTTCGGCCACGGTGGTCAAGATCGGCTTGCCTTGGAAGGGTTCCTCATTATTGGACAATGCCATCAAGCTGCCTCAAGGCGGAAAGCTTGATGCTAAAAATATCCCGTCTACGTATGTACCGGCGAGGAATATTATTTTTTTAAGTTTTGCAGCGTCATTTGCCGAGGCGGTCATGGCCAAGCGTATTTTTATCGGGGCCAATGCGGTTGATTATTCCGGCTATCCGGATTGCCGCCCGTCATTTTTTAAAGCCTATGAGCAAGTGTTGGCCAAGGGTTTAAAAACAGGCGTCGAGGGGCATCGGTTAAAAGTTGAAACACCCTTGATTCATTTGACCAAGGCCCAGATTGTGCGGCTGGCGGTCAAGTTAAAGGTGCCTCTGCATTTGACCTGGTCGTGTTATCAGGGCGGCGTCAAGCCGTGCGGGGTGTGCGATAGCTGCCGTTTACGCATTAAGGGATTTCTAGAAGCGAAGGTAAAGGACACGGCCATTGGACGCTAAGGTTTTAGAGATTTTTCAGTCGGTGCAAGGCGAGGGTAAGTATGCAGGTTGCTCCCAAGTCTTTGTGCGTTTCTTTGAATGCAACATGCATTGCGTGTGGTGCGATACGCCTCATTCCATCGGGGATGGCAAACGCGAATTTACCGTGATGACGACGGCGGCGATCATTAAAGAAATGCAACGCATACGCCGGAGTGCTTCATCGGTCAGCATCACTGGTGGCGAACCTTTATTGCAAGCAGATGCATTGGTAGAATTATTGCCGAGGCTCAAGAAATTAAAATGGCAGGTGTATTTGGACACCAATGGCACTTTGCCGGATGCTTTGGCCAAAGTGATCAAGGATGTGGATGTGGTGGCCATGGACATCAAATTGCCTTCTTCGACGGGTGAAAAGGCTTATTGGAAAGAGCATGAGGCTTTTTTGAAAATCGCCAGGCGCAAGGATGTGTTTATCAAGAATGTGGTGTCGCTTAAGACCAAGCCCGAAGAGATTTTGCACGCGGCTAAACTGGTCGCGGCTGTTGATCCGGCCATCACTTTTTATTTGCAGCCTAATTTCCTGGACATGAAAAAAGGTGTGATCGACATATGCCTGCAAGCCCAGGAGCATTGTGCCAAATATTTATCCGATGTCCGGATATTGCCCCAAACACATAAATTCATGAAATTACGTTAGGAGTTATATGTCAAAGACCAGTTCTTATGAAGGCCGTCAAGACCATATACGCAGCCTTAAAACCCCGTCGATCGAGGTATGGGAAAATCAATATGACGACCGCGATTATGTGGTGGATTTAAGTGTCCCGGAATTTACCTGCATTTGCCCAAAGACCGGTTTACCGGATTTTGCCGTGATCAATGTTAGTTATAAACCGGCCAAGTCATGTTTGGAACTTAAATCGTTGAAGTTGTATTTGGTTGAGTACCGCAATGTCGGTATTTTTCATGAGCATTTGGTCAATAAGCTTATGGATGATTTTGTGAAGTCGTGCAAACCCCGTTGGATGAAAATAGAAGTGGTCATGAACCCGCGCGGCGGCATTGCCACCACCGTTACCGCTGAATACCCGCAGAAAAGGAAAAAATAATGAAACGCCACGACGGAAGAAAACCGGACCAAATGCGTCCGATCAAAGTCACCAAGAATTATTTAAAAGACCCGGAAGGGTCTTGCTTAATTGAGTTTGGGGCGACCCGCGTGATTTGCACCGCGTCTGTCGAAGAAGGCGTGCCTCCGTTTCTTAAAGGCAGCGGCAAGGGCTGGGTCACGGCTGAATACGGCATGTTGCCGCGTTCCGTCACCACCCGCATGCGCCGGGAGAAAACCTCAGGCCGCACCGAGGAGATACAGCGCTTGGTGGGCCGTTCCCTGCGTGCGGTTGTTAATATGGATCAACTAGGCGAGCGCACCATCAAGATTGATTGCGATGTGATTCAAGGCGACGGTGGTACCCGCACCGCATCCATCACCGGCGGCTTTATCGCTTTGGCTGATGCCTTGAAATGGATGGTGGCCCAAGGCAAAATAGCTAAAGTTCCCCTGAAAGATTATGTGGCTGCTATTTCCGTCGGTGTTTCTAAAGGAACGCCCGTCTTGGATTTGGATTATATTGAAGATTCAAAAGCCGATGTGGACATGAATGTGATCATGACAGGCAAAGGTGAATTCGTCGAAGTGCAAGGCACCGGTGAAGGCGGCACATTCTCCGATGCGCAAATGCAGGCCTTGTTAAAGCTGGCCAAAAAAGGCATTAAAGAATTATTAGTCATCCAGAAAAAGAACCTTCCCGGTTTAAAATTTTAGTGAAAAAGGAGGAGCCATGACAGACGAAATTAAGTTACCGCTTTGGTTTCAATTTTTGATGGGACTCATGTTTATCGGTGCTTTTGCAGGCCTGGCCCATGGGGTGATCAATAAAGAGTATGTGGACTTGGTGTATCGCCTGGCATGCATTGTTTTCCTGTTCGGTTTTTACAAGAAACAAAAATGGGGATGGTACGGCACGCTGGCTTTATTTGGATTAAACATCCTTGGGTCCATTGCCATCAGTGTGATGCAGCCGCAACAGGCCATGATGTTTATTGTAAGCGGTGCGATGAGTGCTTTATTAGCTTTTCTTTTTACCCGGCCGTTTGTTAAAGCCTGGGTGTCGATTTAAGAAAGATTTTTGACCATGAAAGAATTGATCGTTGCCTCACGTAATAAGGGTAAGATCGGTGAGATCAAGGAATTGTTGGCCGGGCTTCCCTTTAAAGTCACCTCATTATTCGATTATCCCGATTTGCCTGATGTCGTCGAAGATGGCAAGACCTATACCGCCAATGCCGCCAAGAAAGCGGTTGAGATCTCACGCTTGACGGGCAAGCTGGCTGTTTCCGATGATTCCGGTATTGAAGTCAAAGCCTTAAACAATGCCCCAGGCATTTATTCCGCCCGTTTTGCCGGCAAGGGGGCCAGTGAGCGTCAAAAGAACAATAAGCTGTTGCGTATGCTTAAAGATGTACCGATGTCCAAGCGCCAGGCTAGGTATCGCTGTTTTATTGCCTTAGCGGATAAGGGCAAGTTGCTCGCTGTCGTCAACGGCCAATGCTCCGGCCGCATTGCCTTAAAAGAAATGGGCAAAAACGGTTTCGGCTTCGACCCGCTGTTCCATTTAAACCGCTACCAAAAAACCTTCGGCGAATTACCCCCCACCATAAAATCAAAAATCTCTCACCGAGCCAGAGCCCTAAAAAAATTCTGTCTATTATTGAACCGAATGTAATTCCAGACACCTAGGGTAATTTAATTAGTTTAAAAATGATTCCATTATGTTAGGTGTTTGGAATTAAAAGATAGACTTTAGGATGGAATTGAGGACTTTTTGGACGGAGATTTTTTTGTCGAATTTGGGGTTGGAGATTTTGTCGTAGATGTGGACCTGCAGGGAGCGTAATACTTCTTCGGCGATGGGGGGGACGACGCCGGAGGTCATGTCGACCACCATTTTCAAATCGCAATTCTGATCAAAGTCAACCCAGCCTTCACCGAGCAAGACAATGGTGGGGCTTTTTAAACGTAAGTTATCCGTAGACATTTTCTGGTCATCGATCACGAAGTTAGCTTCCACATCGGTGATCATTACCTGGCCTAAGGTCAGGGCTTCGTTTAAGATCCCCAACAATCCTTTGAATATTTTGAATTCCGTCAGGAAACCTTCGCGGATGGCAAAAGAGCCTTTGGCATGCAAATTTTTAATGTCATTCAAATTCCCGTTTCCGATGGTGGTCAAATAGAATTTGCCATTGACCTCCTCGGATTTAAGCGGTGAATCCATTTTTAATTGATGCATGTCCACTTCATTAATGTTCAAGGCCAAATCAAAGGGCATGGCAGGGACGTTTAAATCCACCGAACTGACGGCATGCACGGTGCCGGCATAGAACGCCCCATCGACGGTCAGGTTTTTGACTTTGCCTTCATTCTGGGTCAAGGCCACGTTCAGGTTGTTGAGCTTGTAATTCATTACCGAGACGACCGGGCTGGTCAATGTTGCGTTTAAGTCCCAGCTTTTCCAGTCCTGGGCAGGCCCCTTTAAAGTGCTTTGGATAGTTAAAGCTCCCATCGGGTTTAAGCCTTCCACCATTTTCTTCTGGTCAGGCGGCAGCAGGGGAAGGATGTCTTCTATATTAAATGTGACATTGCTCTTGATATCTAATACAGGTTGTTTGCCCGGCGGTAAATTAGCACTGCCGCTGGCACCAAAACCGATGGTTAAATATTTACCGGTCAATGTATTGATGGTGACTTGATCACCGTTTTTGGCGATGTCTGCTTTTAACTGCACGTCGTCACCGTCGAGTGAGGTGGTGACCTTAGGGTTTTTGAAATCGGTCAGCTGGCCGGTCAGCGTGTAGTTTTTGCCTAAATAAACACCTTTAAAGTCTTTCCATGATAAAGAATCCGGGGTGGCTTCAATGCTGCCTGAAATATCAGTCACCTTTTGGTTGAATTTACTGCTGGCCACATTGACACCGCTGAGCCCGGCGGTGGCCTTGATTTTGGCGTTTAAAGGATCAAGTGCGGCGCCTTCAAATTTAACTTTAAATCCGGCCTCACCACTGATTTCAAGCCCATATTGATTCATGAGCTCAGGGACTACATCTTTGAGTTTGGCCAAATTGATGCGTTCGCATTCTGCCGTGATATTGACTAAGGGTTTGGTAAAGTTGGTGACAGAACCGGATGCTTTCAGGTCAGTGTCGAGGACATTGAGCGAGAGGCTCTGTATATCAAGTGCATCGGTCTTAAAATCAGCGCTTACATTGATATTATTAAAAGGGCTGAAAGGAAACCCTTTGACCTGCCCGCCGCTTAAATCAACATGCCCTTCATAATTTAATTTCGCCGGTTCTTTCATCGGCATTTGCACGGTGACGTTCAATTTAGGGCTGGCATTGATGGCTTTGCCGTTATCAAGGTTCAATACGCCATTGCTGACGCTGGCTTGGGTTTTTACCTTAAGGGTGTCATCGCTTAAGGTGACCTCCAAGGGGTTTAAGTCCAGATGCCCACTGACATTCATTTGCGGCCCCACCGCCAAATTCATGTTATCTGCAATGATATGGCTGCTAAACGTCACATCTTTTTTATTGGTCAGGGCTAATTTGATGTCGCTGGCATTGACTGTACCGGTAAAGCTTTTATCCTGGTCTAATTTAAGGTCAAGGCCCTAGGCGCTTAAATCACCCTAGAGGTTGATGTGATTGTCATCGGGCATGCGCACGGTGATGGGCTTTAAGTCAATGTCGCCTTTGATCGTGATATTGTCCCAATTGATATTGATATGCTGGGCCGCCACACTGCCGACTAATTGGGCGCTTTCTTTGTCTTTGCGTAACTTGATCCCCGACAACCGCACCAAACCCTGCACGGTTTTGTTCTTGCCCATGTTCAAATTGATATCATCGGCGGACAAGCTGCCTTCAAAGTTAAAAGTATCTTTATCAACAGCAAGGGAGGTGATATTCCCTTTAAAAGAACCGCCCAAAGATATGCCGGGGAGGGCTAATTGAGTATCGCTTAAAACAAAAGAGCCTTTGGCGCTCATGGGGCCATTGCTGTAAACCGCATCCAGGTCGTGGATTTGTACATTGCCTTTAAAGGATTGCCCGTTCATGGCCATGTCG
>CAZBJT010000093.1:0-6325 GCA_964492215.1 uncultured Planctomycetales bacterium
AAACTTTGAGATTGCGTATGCCATTTGTCCGAAAGCTGGTTTAGGATGACCTCATCCGGCACCGATCTGTCAATATTCCCTGCCCCTGATGCCGTAATTACCCCTTTGAAATCAGCCACATCGGCATAGCCGCTGACGGGCCAAAAGGTCTGGGTTAAGATAAGTGTTAATGCGACATACGTTTTGAAAATTTTCATGTAAACTCCCCATTATTCTATTTTAAATATTTAATATCTCGCCGTGACTTCAACCCATGGATGCACATTATCGCCATCCGCAGGTTTCCTACCGAGAGGATAACCAAGTTCTAGTCGGCAACTCACATTATCATGCACGTTTAAACGAACGCCATAACCCCAACCCCTTAAAGTCTCATCTTCTTTTTCACCCGCATTAATGCGGTTTAGATGCACAAACCCAAGGTCATAAAAGGCCACTAAACGTAAACTGTCTTTAAGGCTTTCCTGGGTGAAAGGCACTTTCGTGCTGTCCGGGATCAAATAAGGAGGCACAGACCACTCCAATGCGGAATAAATCCCCTTATCACCGGAAAATTCAGCAGGTGCATAACCACGGACACTGTTGGGACCGCCGATCTCGAATTGTTCCGAGGCCGGTAAAATAGAACGACTCCATTGCCCTGAATTCTTCCATAATAAAGAGGTGGACAATGGCAAGGGTTGCAAACGGTACAAATTAACAGTCCCCTTTTGGAAAGAACCGCCGGAGCCTGCCCGTGCAGCTAATGGATCTTTGGATTTCATCCCGTTTAATACGCCGGGTAAACCCACATCGATTTCCGGGTTAATGATGGTACGGCCCAAATGATCGGTGATATCAAGCCCTGTACCCACCTTAGCCACACGTATCTTGTCGCGCGAAATAAGGTCACCTAATTCATAATTGCTGATATTTTTATAATCAAACCCGCCATTAACACGCCACTCAATATCGACATCCTGGATCAATGCCTTATCCGCAAATATGCCTAAGACCCTGGCTTTACCTTTGGCTTCCAGATCTTTGAATTCTTTTTGCAGGACCAAATCACTGTAAATACCATAAGCCCCGATATTCAATGTTTCGCTGACCGGCACAAGGTACTGGAGCTGCGCAAAACGCATAGCATTCGAGGCGGTGGTCTGGACTTTGGCAAATACCCTGTCATCAAACCCAAAGAGGTTATTATCTTCCAACGTCAAGGCATAGCGGTTATGGTCAATAAAACGTGAACCATAATTATCATAGATAAATCCCGCATGGATAGGCAAACGGTCATGAACGTCTACCACCACATCGGTGGTTCCCGGCTCTACACCCGGGACTAACGTGGTGCGCGCCATACGGTCAGGATGCTGATTAATGTAAACCAATGAACGTTGCAGGGTGGAATAATCGAAATACCCCAACTCCTCCATATGCAGCCTTTTCTTCAACAGGTTCGTATTAAAATATTTATTGCCCTGTACGCTGACATTTCCCAATTTTCCTTCCAGGACCTTGATCGTCAATACATCATTCTTCATTTTCTGGGCTGGAATATATGCACGGGAGGTGATAAAACCCTTTTTACGGTAAATATCGGTGATCAAATCCGCTACCTTTTGAGCATCAGCCAAAGACATGTCTGTGCCCTGATAAGGAACAATGACCTCGTACAATTCCGTATTAGTAGGGATGGTGGCCCCTTCTACGTCAATTTTCTCAACATGAAATTTCTGATGGCTGTTATTGGCCGTATCGGTAACCTGAATTTCTTCTTCACTATTGCTTGCAGACCCAGACTGGGATTTCCCTGTGTAAATCTTATCTTCAATGGTCCGATTACCCTGCCTGTTCATGTCCTGTTGCGCTTGAGCGCTCATGACTTGAGAACTTGCCGTATCAGATAAGGCAAGATCAGCCTTTCCAATCATAAAAACAAACAGCGGTACGGCTAAAAAAATCAATCTGCATAAAATACTCATTAAATATCCTTTCAAATTTTATTCCAGAAAACAACTTTCCATCACCTGACAACTAGATGGCATTCTAAGAAAAGATAAAAAAGAATCAATTGTACCGAGGTATAACAGCCGATTATCAATGGTATTACACCGTTTTATACTTTACCCATGCACCCGTATATCAACACCTGCATCAGACCCATGATCATGATGTTCTGGCGGCCCATAATGCCTGCGGTGATCACGATCCACAAAGAAACAACCTGATACTTGAAGCGCTAAAGCGAGAACCATGACTACCTGTAACATACCTTTTAATTTTCCAATCATATTTCCTTCTTTCATGATGAATATGGGTTTAAACTTGTTTGATGCCCCTCAAATTTGAGGAATAGTAAAATAAATGACGGTCCCTTGGCCTATTTCCGATGCAGCCCAAATATTTCCCCTATGGAATTCTACCGTCCTTTTGCATAAGGCCAGCCCTATGCCGTGCCCTGCATATTCACTATGGGCATGTAATCGCTTGAAGATCTCGAAAATGCCCTGAATATGCTCATTGTCAATACCTATGCCATTGTCTTGGATGGAAAATAACCAATGCCCTTCTGTTCTTTTAGCGGAAACATGTATATAAGGAAGTTCTCCTTTTTTACGGAACTTAATCGCATTATTGATCAAATTCTGAAATAACTGGGTCAATTGCACCTCATCTCCCATAATGACCGGGCAATCGTCATAAGTGATCCGGGCGGAATTCTCATCAATACTTACCTTTAAGTTTTCAATGGCCCGGGTCAAGGCAACGGCTGAATCTATCCGCACAAACGGGGTGTTTTCTTTCCCCACCTGGGCGTAGCTCAACATATTTTGGACCAACTTTTGCATCCGTTCACTGCGGTCTAAAATGGAGAAAATAATTTGGTCTGCTTTTTCATCCAACCGGCCTTTATACTTCTTATTAAAGAATTCAAGATAAAGGGAAATGACTTTTAAAGGTTCCTGAAGGTCATGAGAAGCGGCAAAAGCAAGCTGCTCAAGGTCCCGGTTGGACCTGATGAGCTCATCCATGGTTAAAGCCTTGGTTTCCGGCTCAACCCACTGTTGAGGGGGATAAAGCAATTCTTCTGATTGCGGGGTGGGATACGTAGACAGGATGTCGTTTCTCATAATTACCTTCTTTCATACTCATACATATTGGGAGCTGATTAACTTGATATGGGCATTCTAAAGAAGGGTAGAAAAGAATCAATTATACCGAGGTATAAGTCCGCCTAGAGGGGGCCTGATGGGCATGATCAGCGAGGAGAAATAAGGCTTTTTTTATATTTCTTTAAAATATCCGGCCCCCGCTCTCCTGCTATAAAAAAATCACCGCTACAAACCGTTTTCAATGCTTGCAGTAAAGAAGAACAAATCTGGGATTTATTGATGTAGCCTTTGGCGCCGGCTTGCAGGCATTTTAAAGCGTAATCTATTTCACTGTGGGCGGATAAAACAATGGTGGGAAGTTTTACTTGCCGTTTTTCTAATAGTTGTAATATATCGATGCCGTCTTCACGTTCCCCGATGGAAATATCTACAACGGCAACATCCAAGGAATGCTGCTCTATGAGCTGCATGAAGCCTTCCTTGGTTGCCGTGATGTGGGAAACTTCGAATTCCGCTTCTTCATCAAGCATTTCTTTGATCAAATCCAGGATCAGGGGCTCATTATCGACAATGATAATTTTATTTTTGATCACTTAAACTCGCCTTTTAGTGACATTTCCCCACACTCCTTAAATCATAATTATTCTATAACTGTATGAAGGTATTCTAGGAGAAGGGGAAATATAAACAATTGTACTGAGGTATAACCCTCAGTATTTTTGAAGTAAACTACGAATAATTAGCTCTGGATGGAAGTAATGCCCACTTTGTGGGCGAAGTGAATGAGTTCGGTAACGGTTTTTGCCTGCATCTTATGCATGACCCGTCCCCGGTGGACTTTGATTGTCTGAAGGGTGATTCCCCGCTTGGAGGCAATTTGTTTGTTTAACATGCCACTGACCACTAAACGAAAGACTTCAAGTTCTCTGGGGGACAAGGCCTTGATATTACGCCAAATCTTTGCTTTTTCGAGTTGTTTTTTATTCCTGGTTTTGCTTTCTACAAGGGCACCTGCAATGGCATCAATCAATTTCATGGCAACAAAGGGTTTTACAAAAAAATCGATGGCCCCGGCTTTGATCGCTTTCACACTCTTGGAAATATCGCCATACCCTGTAATAAAAATAATAGGGATGATGATCTCTTGCTGCACCATTTTTTCCTGAAGGACAAGCCCATCAATATCCGGCAAATGGATATCAAGCAATAAACATGATGGCACCTTAGGATGCTTAAAAGCCAGGAAATCAGTGGCCCGTGTAAAGGCCTCAACTTTAAATCCATGCGATTTCAATAACAAGGACAGGGCCTTGCACACAGAGGCATCGTCATCGACCACATAAATAATTGAATGACGGTCATTCATGAGGAGTATCCTTTCTTTCAACAGGAATGGTGAAATAAAAAGTTGCGCCACGATCAGGGGTGAGGTTATTTTTCGCATCCAATCGTCCGCCATGGGTCTCGATAATGGAACGACTAATAGGCAGCCCCATGCCTAAACCATTGGGTTTGCTGGTAAAAAAGTGAGTAAAGAGCTTACTCATGCTTTCTGCAGAAATGCCGCATCCGGAATCCTTGACCTCCACCATGATCGTTTCGGCATCTTTAAGGGATGCTTTGATCAATAACTCACAAGAATCCTGGCTCTCAGCCATGGCTTCTAAACTATTGCTGATAAGGTTCAACAACACCTGTTGCAATTGTATTCGATCACCATGAATAAGTGGGAGTTTAGTATCCAACTCAAATTTAATGCTTTTATTCCTTACAATGACATCGGTCATAATAAGACTGACCGTATCTTTAATAATGACCTTGATATCAAGAGGCTCGAATATGGGCTTAGTTTTCTTTAATAAGGACCGTAACCGCCGGATCACCTCAGCCGCCCGCTGGGCGTCATTAATAATGTATTGCAGAATTTCCTGTAGTTCGGGTTCTTTACCTGCGAACATGCGCTGGGACGCTTGGGTATAAGCCAGAATGGCTGTCAAGGGTTGGCTGATTTCATGGGCCAGGGACGAGACAAATTCCGCCAGCTTTCCCACCCGCGTCACATGCAAAAGGTCCTCACGCTGTTCCTCAATTGCTAAATCCTGCTGCTTGATTAATGTCGTATCGGTTTTAATCCCTATGTAATGTGTGACGGCACCATTTGTATCGCGCACCGGACCAATACGCAGCAAACTCCAATATTTTTCGCCGTTCTTCTTAAAATTGAGCATCTCCCCATGAAAAGACTTTCCCTGGCGCAAGATTCTTTTTATTTTTCCAAGGACATTTGGGTCGACATCAGGGCTATAATGTGAAAAATAATTCTTCCCCATGAGATCTTTCTTCGTATAACCGGTAATAGAATGAAAAGATGGGTTGGCATAAATAACTGGAAAACCGGGCTCCTTGGCATTGATAATAAAAATACCATCTGAGGCGAATTCCATGGCCTTTGTCTGGATATGTATTTGCTCTTCTGCGAGTTTCTCTCTATCAGCCCCCTGCTTCTCCCTATCGGCCCCTTGCTTTAATTGCCCGCTCCGCACTTTTAATTCATTCGTTTGCCGACGGACTTTCTTTTCCAGTTTGTCATGGGTCTCTTTCCTAAATGGCGACCCTTTTGTTGCTATTTTTTTTGAAACTATTTTCTTTATTTTTTTCATTTGCAGTCGCTATTAATTTGCCGATGCCACATTAATAAGATCAACCAGCGTCTGGCCATTGACCGGTTTCTGTAAAAATCCCATAGCCCCCACTTTCAATGCACGGTCGGCGGCATCCTCCACCTTCTCAGCAGAAATAAAGATGACCGGACGTTTCGATCCGGACTTAAGGATCTCTTTCTGTACTTCCCATCCATCTAATCCAGGCATATGAATATCAAGAATCAGGCAACCGGGCTGATCATGAGGTACAGTGTCAAAAAAACTTTTGGCAGAATTAAATGCTTTTACTTCAAATGCAAAAGTCATTAAAAGAGTCTTGAGTGCCCGGCACACTGATTCATCGTCATCTATAATATAAATATTTTTACAATCTGAAGTCATTTTCACTCTCCAATGGACAAAAATTATATACAAATAAAATTAAGAGCAAATTTATTTAATTATTACATGAAGCCTAAAAAGATCAATTGTACCAAGGTATAATAGACCTTTAGCGCCCACCCTACAAGAAAAAAGGCCGCCTGCCTGCTACCAAATCACAGTAGCTCGACAAGCGGCCCCCAT
>CAZBJT010000094.1:0-6323 GCA_964492215.1 uncultured Planctomycetales bacterium
GGCATGTTGATCATGGTAAGACATCTTTATTGGACCGTATCCGTTCAGCCAAAGTCGCTGAGGGTGAGCATGGCGGCATTACCCAGCACATCGGGGCTTATGCGGTGAAAGCTTCCAACGGCGGGACCATTACATTCTTAGATACACCGGGCCATGAGGCTTTTACAGCCATGCGTGCCCGCGGTGCGCATATCACCGACGTGGTTGTTTTGGTTGTGGCCGCAGATGAGGGTATCATGCCTCAAACCGAAGAAGCCATCGACCATGCCCGTGCCGCTAATGTGCCGATCATTGTGGCCATGAACAAGATGGACCGGAAAAATGCCGACCCTGACCGTTTAAAGAAACAATTGGCCGAGCATGATTTGCTGCCGGAAGATTGGGGCGGAAAAGTGGGTGTCGTCGGTGTGTCTGCCTTGACAGGTGCCGGTATTGACGATTTGTTAGACCGTATTTTATTGGAAGCTGAGATCTTAGAGTTAAGGGTCAACCCAACTAAGAAAGCCTCCGGTATTGTGATTGAAGCGCATTTAAGCAAAGGCAAAGGGGCCATTGCTTCGCTCGTCGTGCAAAGCGGGACTTTGCGTGAGGGCGATGCCATTGTGGTCGGTCCTTATTTCGGAAAAGTAAAAGCCTTGTTCGATGACCATGGCCGTTTGATCAAAGAGGCTGGTCCTTCAACTCCGGTTGAGATCTTAGGTTTGTCCGAAGTGCCTGCCGCCGGTGAAATGTTCTATGCCGTCGAAGATGAGCGCAAGGCCAAGGCCATTGCCGCCACCCGTCAGGAAAAATTAAAGCATGAGAAATTAGCCGGCACCGCGCGGGTGTCGCTGGAAGAATTATATTCACAGATACAGCAAGGCGAGATCAAGGAATTGCGTGTGGTCATCAAGGCCGACGTGCAAGGTTCCATGGAAGCCCTGAAAGAATCATTGAGCAAAATACCGTCCAATGAAGTGAAATTACGCATCATGCACGGGGGTGTTGGTGATGTGAATGCTTCCGACGTGATCTTGGCCCAGACATCCAATGCGATTATCATTGCCTTCCATGTCGGGATCGACACCAAAGCCCGTCAGGAATTGGATAAACAACCGGTGGATGTGCGGGAGTACCGCATTATTTATGATGCGGTGGAAGACTTGCGCAAGGCCCTGGAAGGTTTATTGGCGCCCAAACTCAAACGTCATTTCATCGGCCGTGTGGAAGTCCGCAATGTGTTTAAATTAAGTAAAAGCGGTTTGGTTGCCGGTTCTTATGTGCAAAAAGGCAAGGTGCGTAATAAAGCCCAAGTGGAAGTGTTACGCAATGGCGCCGTCGTGCATACCGGACATATCAGCACATTGAAACGTTTTAAGGATGATGTGAAAGAAGTCGGTGAAGGTTTTGAATGCGGTATTAGCGTGTCTAATTTTGACGGTTACCAGGTGGGTGATATCATTGAAGCCTTTGATATCGAGTCGATCGCCAGAAGGTTATAAAGATCATGTCCAAGATTGTTTTTTCCGCCATGCGTCCGACCGGCAAATTGCATTTAGGCCATTTGTTAGGCGCTTTGCATAACTGGATCGATTTGCAAAAAGAATACAGTTGTGTTTTTGCCGTGGCTGATTGGCATGCCTTGATGGGTGAGTATGAGGAGGGCAGCCGTAACATCCGCGAGTACGGCATTGATATGGTCATTGACTGGATCGCCTGCGGCATCGACCCTGAAAAAAGCATCATGTATGTGCAGTCCGACGTCAAAGAGCATTTGGAATTGCAAATGGTGCTCTCTTGCCTGACGCCCCTAGGCTGGTTAGAACGTAATCCCACCTATAAAGAACAATTGCGTGAAATCACCACCCGTGATTTACAAACTTATGCGTTTTTGGGTTATCCGGTATTACAAGCCGCGGACATCTTGCTCTATAAGGCATCGGCTGTTCCTATCGGTGAAGACCAATTGCCGCATTTGGAATTGTGCCGTGAGATTGCCCGCCGTTTTAATTTTATTTATAAAAAAGAACTGTTTCCTGATTGCAAAGCTATTCTGACGGAAACACCGCGCTTGCTCGGCACCGATAATCGTAAAATGAGCAAGAGCTATGGTAATACCATTAATCTGTCTGACACGGAAGAAGAGATCCGTGCCAAGGTTGCGAAGATGATCACAGACCCCAAGCGTGTGCGTAAGGCTGACCCTGGTCATCCGGAAGAATGTAATGTGTTTAGTTACTATAAGGTCTTTGCCGCCGACCAAAAAGAAGAGGCGCATACCTGGTGCACCCAAGCCCAAAAGGGATGCAGCGAATGTAAACAGATCTTAGCAGACCGTTTGCTTAAACATTTAGCACCTATTCGTGAGAAACGCATGGTCTTGGCCCAAGACAAGGACCGCATCCGCGATATACTTAATGAAGGTGCCAAGAAAGCCCGCATGATCGCCCAGAAAACCATGGCCGAGGTCAAGGAGGCAGTGTTCGCATGAGCTTAAAAATACATTTAGATAAATTTGAAGGCCCGTTGGATTTGCTGCTCTACTTGATCAAAAAAGATGACATCGAGATTTGTGATATACCCATTGCCACGGTGACCGAGCAATACTTGGAGTATATTCAAATGATGAAGCTCTTAGACCTTGAGGTCGTCGGTGATTTTCTGGTCATGGCTGCGACTTTGATGCAAATCAAGTCCCGCATGTTATTGCCGCCCGATCCTTTGGCTAAGCCGGAAGACCAAGTTGATCCGCGTGATGAGCTGGTGCGCCGTTTAGAGGAATACCAGAAATTTAAAGAAATCGCCGAGCAATTAAAAACAAAAGAGTCTTTCCGCCAGGATTTGTTTCACCGTTTAGTCGATGAAGCAAAAATGAACGAGATCAAAGAAGATGCCCAGGAAATCTTATTTGAAGCCAGTTTATTTGATTTGATCAATGCGCTCTCCGGGGCCCTGCGTCATGTGCCGCAAAAGCAGACTTATCAGATCACTCAGGAAGAATTTACCGTGGAAGGCAAGATACACACCATTTTGCATTTATTACTCGAGCAGCCCCGTTTTACATTGGTGGAATTATTTAGCAAAGCCTCCAGTAAAGTCGAGATGATCTGCACTTTTGTTGCTATCCTGGAATTGATCCGTCTTAAAGAAATAGTTGCCGTGCAGCGCCGGCAATTCGACGATATTGAAGTCATCCGTAACGTCACCCACGAAGCCCCGGGTACAAGTGCTGAATAAAAACCATGGAAGAAATTAAACGCCTTGTGCTAACCCAGGAAACTGAGGAAGACCAGGTCGTCAGCCTGTCGCTGCGGCCTGAGCGTTTGACCGATTTTGTCGGCCAAGCCGATTTGGTCAAAGGCTTAGGTGTCGCCATTGCCGCGGCCCGTGGCCGGGGTGAACCACTTGAGCACACGCTTTTTTCAGGACCTCCAGGCTTAGGTAAAACTTCTTTAGCGCATATCATTGCCAATGAAATGGGCGGCCGCATCACGGTCACGTCCGGTCCTGCCATTGACCGGGCCGGGGACTTTATCGGCATACTCACCAATTTGAATAAAGGGGACATCCTGTTTATCGACGAGATACACCGTTTGTCAAAAGCGGTGGAGGAGTTCCTTTACCCGGCCATGGAGAATTTTAAGATCGATTTTATCGTCGATAAGGGGCCGTATGCCAAGACCATCAATTTTAATTTAAAGCCGTTTACCTTAATCGGTGCCACCACCCGCAGCGGTTTATTAACAGCTCCCTTAAGGGACCGTTTCGGTATTTTTTATCATTTGGAATTTTATGCGCAGGAAGATTTGGCGCATATCGTGACGACCTCGGCTAAAAAATTAAATGTGGATATTGATGCCGATGCGGCTTTAGGTATAGCCCTGCGGGCCCGCGGCACCCCGCGCATTGCCAACCGTTTATTGCGCCGCTGCCGTGATTATGCCCAAGTCTCCGGCGGCAAGAACCATATCAATCACGAAGCGGTCGATCAAACCATGAAAGCATTGGGCATCGATACCTTTGGCCTTGATGATTTGGACCGTCGTTTGCTGCAAGTGATCAAAACGCAGTATAATGGCGGGCCGGTGGGTATTGAGGCCTTGGCCGCGACCCTTAATGAAGAGGTAGATACATTGGCCGATGTGCTGGAGCCTTATTTGCTTAAGGCGGGTTTATTACGCCGGACCTCCCGCGGCCGTGAATTGACCCAGGAAGCGCTGGGGCATTTGGCCAAATCAAAATCGGAGCGTTAAACCATGCAGCCCACGATGGGTAAGTTGATGATAATGGCCGGCATTATCCTCATCATCGGTGGTGTTCTTTTCATGATTGCCCCCAAGATTCCGGGCTTCGGTAAATTACCCGGGGATATCTTCATTAAAAAAGAAAACTTTACCTTTTATTTTCCTTGGGTCACCTGTATTTTAGTAAGCATTATTCTTACTTTGATCATGCGTGTATTTAATAAATGAAAAAAATAACCATAGCTGCTTTATTTGTTTCTTGCCTAGCTGTGCTGGCCATTGCCGGTAATGCCCAGCGGGAAAATGCATTGCCTAAAATGGTGAGGGTTGCCATTGCCCGTGATGCCCGTGAGGTCTTTTTGGCCATCGAGGGGTCGTATGCGTTCCGCGACGGGGATACCGGCAAGGTATTGACCCGTCAGCCCCGTCAGGCCAAGACCCGCGTACGGCTGCTGGATAAGGGTATTTTTGTGGGGCTTGATGTTTATCCGGTGAAGAAACTGGTGATACAGGCCTCCCGCGATGCCACCATCCTTATCAATAATCATAGTTTCCGCGGCGACATCACCTTGATCCGCACCGACGATAATCATTTGACTGCGGTCAATAGCATTAACATTGAAGATTATATCAAAGGGGTCATGTACCATGAGGTGTCCCATCATTGGCCCATGGAAGCACTGAAAGCCCAGGCCGTGGCCGCCCGTACTTATGCCTTGTATTCCATGAGCAATAGCGCATCCAAACCCTATGATGTGACCAATGATATTTATTCGCAAGTGTACGGGGGCAAGGAAAGCGAACGTTACCGCACAGGCCTCGCCGTGGAACGCACCGCCGGGGAAATCCTCACCTTTAACGGCAAGATCCTGCCGGCTTATTTTCATGCCACCTGTGGCGGGATGACGGAGGATGCCGGGGAATTATGGGGCATTGACATACTGCCTTTAAAAGGGGTGCCATGCATGTTCTGCCAGAATTCACCGCACATGCATTGGAAAAAGAATTTCCGCCTCAAGGACATTCAGGACGCCCTTAACCGCAAGGGGCTTAAGATCAGTCTGATTAAAGACATCGGTATTGTCGACCGTAATCGTAGTGGTCGCATTAACAATATAAAGATCGTCGACCGTGATGGCGGTGAGCTTATCATCAAGGGCAAGGATTTTCGTGAATTGATGGGGCCTAATATTATCCGGAGCAATAATTACGATATCACCATGCAGGGGTATTATGTGGACATTAATGGCAAAGGCTGGGGGCATGGGGTGGGCTTATGCCAATGGGGGGCTTTTGGCATGGCCGAGCAGCAATTTACTTACAAACAGATCTTGAGCTATTATTATCCTTCCTCTCTTCTTGTGGATTATCATGAATTCTTCGCCGATCAAAAGCCAGCCATCACAAATTCCAAAAAATAAATACCACGACCTTGCCCGGTATCATTACGACCTGCCGCTGTCATTAATTGCCCAGCATCCCGTAGAGCCGAGGGACCAGGCCCGGTTGATGGTGCTTGACCGTGCCCAAGGCAGCATCACCCATGATGTTTTTTCCAATGTCGGCAAGTATTTGCCGCGCCCGTCGGTTTTTGTGGTCAATAATAGCAAGGTCATCCCGGCACGATTATTGGGTAAGAAAGTTAATACCGGCGGTGAAGTAGAAATATTCCTATTGAAAGCTTTAGATGACGGCCATTCTTTCGAAGCCTTGCTGCGACCTCTAAAGAAGATCAAGGTGGGCGAGCCCATGGCTTTCGGTCATGGGGTTGAAGCGGTACTCATTGATAAAGAAAAGCGCATCGTGCGTTTTAACAAGAAAGATATCATCACGCATTTGCAGGACGTTGGCCATATCCCTTTGCCGCCTTATATCAAAAGGGAAGATGAATCGCGAGACAGGCAGGATTATCAAACTGTTTATGCCAAGCATTCAGGTTCAGTGGCGTCCCCGACTGCAGGATTACATTTTACTGAGCGATTGATAGCGGAACTGGAAAAAAAGGGCAACCGGTTTTTAGAGTTGACTTTGCATATCAATTATGGCACATTTAAGCCCGTTGAATGCGCCGATATCCGGGAGCATCCCATGCACAGTGAG
>CAZBJT010000095.1:0-6268 GCA_964492215.1 uncultured Planctomycetales bacterium
CGTTAACCCGGGTTTGACTATCATGGCCAATGCGCTAAGGGTAGGAGAACACATTTTAAGGAGTGATCATGGCTAAAGATATTTATACAGGGGAAGATTACCCGCCGGTAGTGATGCCATCTTGCCCCATTGATAGAAAATTAAAAGGGCAAACCGCCATCGTCACCGGTGCCAGTTCAGGTATAGGTAAAGCCATTGCCTTAGGGTTTGGTAGTGCGGGGGCCAATGTTATTATCAATTATGTCAGCGGTGAAGATACTGTCGACGGCATGATCAAGGACATTGAAGCGCAGGGGAGTCGGGCCATCGGTTTTAAGGCGGATGTATCCAAGGAAGATCAAGTTGTGGCCATGTTCGACGCTGCCCGCCAGGCATTTGGGTCAATTGACATCATGGTCAATAATGCCGGCCTGCAGCAGGATGCGGCTTTTGATCAAATGACCTTGGCCCAATGGCAGAAAGTCATTGATGTGAATTTGACCGGCCAGTTTTTATGTGCACGCGAAGCCGTGCGGGAATTTAAAAAGAATGGGGTCAAACCCAATGTGTCATGCGCGGCCGGGAAGATCATTTGCATGAGTTCGGTCCATGAAGTGATCCCCTGGGGCGGGCACGTCAATTATGCCGCGTCCAAGGGTGGCGTCATGCTCATGATGAAAAGCATTGCCCAGGAAGTGGCTCCACATCGCATCAGGGTCAATAGCATCGGGCCTGGGGCCATTAAAACCCCTATCAATATCTCGGCTTGGGCCACACCGGAAGCTGAACGCGAGCTGCTTAAATTGATCCCTTATCAGCGGGTGGGTGAAACCCAAGACATTGCCCGTGTGGCGGTGTGGCTGGCATCGGATGATTCCGATTACATCACAGGTACAACCATTTTTGTCGACGGCGGCATGACCCTTTACCCGGGCTTTGCCACCGGCGGTTAGGTTAAATAATGACAGCCGAGCAACAACGCTTAGAAGATGATCGCCTCAAAAAAGCCCATTGGAAACGCTGGGGCCCGTATTTAAGTGAGCGGCAATGGGGCACGGTGCGTGAAGATTACAGCGCTCATGGAGAAGCGTGGGAATTTTTCCCGCACGATCAAGCTCGTTCCCGCGCCTACCGCTGGGGTGAAGACGGCATCGCCGGCATTTCAGACAGCTTGCAACGCCTGTGTTTTTCCCTCGCCTTGTGGAATGAGAAAGACCCTATTTTAAAAGAGCGTCTATTTGGGCTGACCGGCAATCAGGGTAATCACGGCGAGGATGTGAAGGAGTATTATTTCTACGGTGACAATACCCCGACGCATTCCTACATGAAGTATTTTTACAAATACCCGCAAGCCGCTTTTCCTTATAAGCAATTGCTTGATGAAAACAGCAAGCGGGGCAAGAACGATCCTGAGTATGAGCTTTTAGATACAGGCATTTTTAACGATAATCGCTATTTTGATGTAACCATCGAATACGCCAAGAACAGCCCTACGGACATGTTGATCAAGATTTCCATCACTAACTGCGGGCCCGTTGATGCCCAAGTACATGTGTTGCCGCATTTATGGTATCGCAATACCTGGTCGTGGAAAGCCGGGAGCCTCAAGCCGCAAATGTCGGGCATGAAAGAAAAAGATTTTGATGTGATTGAAGCTAATCATGCGACATTGGGCTCCTATTGGTTATTTGCAGATTCCTCCAAAGAATTGCTCTTCACCGAGAATGAAACAAATGCCCAGAAACTTTTTGGTTTGAAGAACGCCAAGCCCTATGTGAAAGACAGCATCAACGATTATATCGTCGATGGCAAGAAAGAGGCGGTTAACCCGCAGTTGAGCGGGACAAAAGCAGCGCTGCACTATGCCTTGACAATCGCCCCTGGCCAAACCGCCACAGTCAATTTGAGGTTGGCTGATCAAAAAGTCATCCCGGCTTGTTTGGGAAAAGATTTTGACGAGGTATTTAAGCAACGGCAAATAGAGGCCGATGCTTTTTATCAGGCCCTTACACCTTTTCAAATGAGTGATGATGCGCGTGCCGTGCAGCGTCAGGCTTTTGCCGGCATGCTATGGAACAAGCAATTTTATTATTTCGATGTACAGCAATGGCTGGATGGGGATCCCACCATGCCAAAGCCGCCGCAAGGCCGTGAGGATGGCCGTAACCACGAATGGACCCACTTTAACAGCAATGATATTTTGTCCATGCCGGATAAATGGGAGTATCCCTGGTTTGCGGCGTGGGACACGGCTTTTCACACCATTCCTCTGGCCATGATCGACCCTGAATTCGCCAAAAGCCAATTGGTGCTTTTGACCAGGGAATGGTACATGCACCCTAATGGCCAAATCCCGGCGTATGAATGGCAATTCAGCGACGTGAATCCGCCGGTGCATGCCTGGGCCGCCTTACGTGTTTATAATATTGAACGCAAAATGTACGGCCGCAGCGACCGCATGTTCTTAGAGCGTGTGTTCCAAAAATTATTGCTTAATTTCACCTGGTGGGTCAATCGCAAGGACGCGGAAGGGAACAATGTATTTGAGGGAGGATTCCTGGGTTTTGATAATATCGGTGTATTCGACCGTAGCTCGCCGTTGCCAACGGGCGGTTACATCGAGCAAGCAGATGGCACCAGTTGGATGGCCATGTATTCGCTTAACATGCTGGCCATTGCGTTGGAATTGGCCATTGATAATAAAGTGTATGAAGACATTGCCACCAAATTTTTTGAGCATTTCCTTTATATTGCCGATGCCATGAACCGCGACCACAAAGGATTGCAACTGTGGGACGAAGGGGATGGCTTTTTTTATGATGTCTTGCGCCTGCCCAACGGTTCTCATTTATCTTTGAAAGTGCGCTCCATGGTGGGATTGATTCCCTTATGCGCCATCGAGACAATTGAAGCGGATGTGTTGGATGCTTTACCTGAATTCAGGAAGCGCATGGAATGGTTCATGAAGAATCGGCCTGACCTTTGTCAAAATGTGGCCTCCATGGAAATGACCGGTGCGGCATCCAGGCGATTACTGTCCATCGTCGACCGCGACCAATTAAAACGTATTTTACATCGCATGCTTGATGACAAGGAATTTTTAGGCGCGCACGGCATCCGGGCCTTATCCAAATATCATTTAGAGCATCCTTTTGTTTATAAGGTCAATGGCCGTGAATACACGGTTGATTATGAGCCTGCCGAATCAACCAGCGGTTTATTTGGGGGCAATTCCAATTGGCGCGGACCCGTTTGGTTCCCGGCCAATTATTTGCTCATTGAGGCTCTGCAGAAATACGATCATTATTATGGCGACTCCTTCACGGTGGAATACCCTACAGGTTCCGGGCAACAAATGAACCTCTGGGACGTGGCGCGGGAACTTTCTTCAAGGCTGGTTAAGACGTTTTTGAAAGATGCGAACGGCCTGCGTCCTGTATACGGGGCCACGATGAAATTGCAGAAAGACCCATTATGGTCGAACCATGTGTTGTTCTTCGAATATTTTCATGGGGACAATGGTGCAGGTATCGGGGCCGACCATCAAACCGGATGGACCGGTCTTGTTGCCAAGATGATCCAGCAATGTGCGGAATACGGCGGTCAAGATAAGAAAGGGAAAGATGGATCTTTCCGTTAAGGATCCGCTCAAGTTCAATCCGCACCAAGCCATCGGCTATGAATGGCTCGAGACCAATGGCTTAGGCGGTTTTGCTTCCTCTACCATCATTGGCATGAATACCCGCCGCTATCATGGCTTGCTCACTACGACACTGGAGGGCATGGCCGACCGTTATGTTTTGCTTTCCAAGATGGAAGAAGACCTGATCATTAATGATCAGCGTTTTTATTTATCCACTAATCAATATGACGAGGTCTTTCACCCCCCAGGCTATCAATACCTCATTAAGTTCGCTTTAGATCCTTTTCCTACATTCACATACCAGGTTCAAGGGTTGACCTTGCAGAAAATAGTTTTTATGGTGCACGGCCAAAATACAGTGGTGGTGCAATACAAGATTTTAAAAGATGAGGCCCAAGGCCGTTTTGTTCGCCTTGAATTGCGTCCATTGACGGCTTTCCGCGATTATCATCAAACCGGCCAGGAGAATGCCTCGCTTAATCCGGCTGTTCAAATCCATGAGGGAGAAATTATCTTTAAACCCTATGCGCATTTGCCTCAAATCTTTTTGGCCCACAATGCTGCGGATGTCCGCCCCCAAGGCCAATGGTATAACCGGTTTTTTTACAGCATTGAGGAGCAACGCGGTTTGGATGCCCATGAAGATTTGTTTAATCCTTGCGTCTTTACATTTGATTTGTCAAAAGGCGACGCCTCAATCATGGCTTCCTTACAAACCAATGATATTTCCCTAGCCCCTGTACTGAAAGACAAAGAAATCAATCGACGGGCCAAGCTCGGGGCAGCTGCCCCGGAAAATGCTTTTAAGCAGCAATTAGTTTTGGCTGCGGATCAATTCATCGTCGAACAAGCTGGCCGTCAAACCGTGATCGCCGGTTACCATTGGTTTAGCGATTGGGGCCGCGACACCATGATCGCCTTGCCCGGATTGACGCTGGCCACGGGCCGGTTCGATGATGCAAAAAGTATTTTATTGGCATTCGCCACCTTTGTTGATCAAGGCATGCTGCCTAACCGTTTTGTGGCGGCTGGTGAAAAGCCTGAATACAATACGGTGGATGCGGCCCTTTGGTTTGTTGAGGCCGTACGCCAATACGGCGCTTACACCGGCCAATGGGACTTTATCAACGGGCATTTTTATCCCGTGCTTCAAAGCATCATTGATTGGTACATGAAGGGGACACGGTATAACATTCACATGGATGAAGATGGCCTGATCACCTGCGGCCAGGATGGGGTGCAATTGACCTGGATGGACGCCAAGATAGGGGATTGGGTGGTCACACCTCGTCGGGGAAAGCCGGTTGAGATACAGGCGCTTTGGTATAATGCCTTATGTGTCATGCAAGGCATGGCCCAACGTTACCAGGACATAAAAAGTGCGGAATCTTATCAGAAGTTAAGTCAAAAAGTTAAAACAAACTTTAACCGCGCCTTTTGGAATGAATCCCAAGCCTGCCTCTATGATGTGATCAATGCCGATGGTGCGGACGCCGCCATACGGCCCAATCAACTATTTGCCTTAAGCCTGCATCATCCTGTCTTAGATGAAGACAAATTTTTAAAAGTATTGCAGGTGGTGGAAAAGGAATTATTGACGCCACTCGGTTTAAGGTCATTATCTGCCGGTCATCCTGATTATAAGAAGATATACACCGGCAGCCCATTAAGCCGTGATGCCGCCTATCATCAGGGGACCGTGTGGTTATGGCTGATCGGCCCATTTATATCAGCCTCTGTAAGGACCTATGGTTCAAATCAACAGTCCTTAGATAAAGTAAAGGCCCTCTTGGAACCTTTTAAGCAGCATTTAAAAGTAGCCGGCATCGGCCAAATATCAGAAATCTGCGATGGCGACAGCCCCCATACACCAAGAGGCTGCATCGCCCAAGCCTGGAGTGTTGCGGAATTATTAAGGGTCATGGATGATGCATTCACAGCTGGAAAATAATTTTTATTCGGATTAAAACAATACGGGGTGGCTATCTTGAGGAATCTGTCGTTTAGCTATCCACTGCGCTACATCTTCATATCCTTTAAGTATGGATTGGTTTGCATTAGGGCTTCTTGAAGCCAAATCCCCCACGCAATCGCTTAATAATTTTGATGCGGTAAGTAAATGTAGTGTCAATGGCGGAGGTAATTGGATACCGATTGACCAGATTTTGATAGCGACGTCTTGATGCCCATTTTGCCAGTACAGCAATCCTAAATTATAATAAGCCCAAAAGAATCCTGGATTAAGCTTTATGCTTTTTTGATAAGCCGCGTCAGCCTCTTCTAAGGCCCCACGGCTTTGATAGCATAAGGCCAATAGATAATGCCCCGCGAAGTCCCGTGGCCGGAATTTGACAGCCATTCTGTAATAGAGCTCATAATTTTTGGGGATGGGTTTGCTTTCTTCGAGCGCGTCGAAGAAGGCCTGGTAATGGTCCGGCATGAAAGAATTGAGCGCATTGATCGCAAAACGATCATCCAGGGCTTTTTGTTCAGGGCCTAAGTGGGTGGGCACTGTTTTAAGGGCCATCACACCTAGGGCAATCATCCCCCCAAGCGCACAAAAGATAATTAATTTATTTTTTGCCATTATCATGGTCCGCGCCACAAAAGGTCTTGATACAATGTTCTGAAGAAAAGGCCCATGAA
>CAZBJT010000096.1:0-6259 GCA_964492215.1 uncultured Planctomycetales bacterium
CGGGTGCTAAGAAGCAAGCTAAGAAAACAACTGCAACACCTGTTGAGCAAGCGGCACCTGTGGCCGCACCGGTAGCTGCTGCTCCGGCCCCTGTGGTGGCTGCTGATCCAGGTCCTTTACCTAAAAATGTATTAGCACGCGTGGGAAGCTGGACATTGACCACCGATGAATTTAATGAACGTTTAAAATTATTAAAGCAGGGCATGCCTGAATTCAATGAGAATGATCCCAATGCCAAGCAAATGGTGTTGGATGAATTGATTCGCCAGCAATTGTTAGTCACCGATGCGGAAAGCTCCGATATCGGCAATCAAAAAGAGATCAAAGACGCGGTGGAAGATTTTCGCAAAACATTATTGGTGCAAGAATTGGCCAATCGCCTGACCAAGGACGTGGTCGCCACCGAGGATGAAGCACAGAAATATTACGACACGAATAAAACATTGTTTGTCGAACCCATCGTTTGGAAAGTACGCGAAATGGTGGTTCCTGATGAAGCGACCGCCAAGGCGGCATTAGTTCAGGTTCTGCAGGGTGCTGATTTTGGCGAAACCGCCAAGGCCCAAAGCAAAGGCAAGACAGCCGCCCAGGGTGGGGAATTACCTGAATTTACCAAAGCGCCGTTTAATGCCATGCAAGTGGCCATTGCCAATTTGGATGCCGGCGGCACCAGCGGTGTGTTTAAAGGGCCGGATGGTTTTTATGTTGTGAAAGTAGACGGTAAAAAGGGCGGCGCTGCCAAACTTTTTGCCGAGGTCAAGACCGAACTTATCTCCGGACTGACATTACGTAAACAGCAACAGGCTGTGTTGGATCATTTAAATAAATTAGCTGAAAAGAATAAAGTTGAAATTAACCGGGAGCTTTTAGGACCCATACCGGATAAGGCGCCGGCAAAACCCTAAAAGCAGGGAGGAAATAGTATGGCCTTAGAAAATAGAAAACAACTCTTGATCATCGTAGGTGCCGTAGCTGCCGGTATCGTGGCCACTGCCATGACCAGCAACTACATCAAGACATCTTTGGAGAATCAAGCTATTCAATTAAAGGAAGAGACCCAGGCCAGCCAAAAGCAATTGGTCGCTCAGCTGCAGCAACGCAGTGACCAGCAAATGGCAGAATTGGCTCAAGAGATACAGCGTTCCAAGGCCGAGCAGGCGGAACAATTAAGAAGCCAGCTCGCTGCCATGCAAGCTCAAATGGAAGCAGCCCAAGCCAAACAAGCAGCTGCAGCAGCGGCTGTTGTGGAAGTTAAAAAGCGCAAGCCATCATTGGCCTTAAAAACACCGGTTGGTAAACGTGCTGTTACCGTCATGATCGATTCTTTGGCGGCCGTAGGCGGTTTATTAAATGCCGGGGATAATGTCGATATTATTGCCCATTTAATCGTGCCTTTACCTGATGGGGACAAGAAAAATACCATGACAGCCATGATCTTCCAGAATTTACAGGTCTTGGCGGTCAATACCAACTTAGATGATCCCGGTGCCTATGATGACCAACAGGCCGTGGCCACTTTAAAAGTGACTTTTGCCGTGGATCCGCAGGAAGCGGGCCTTTTGTCTTTCGCCGACAGGAACGGTAAGTTGGAGTTGGCCCTCCGTTCACCGAATGAAACAGATAAATTAATGGTCAAGGCCTCTACCTGGAAAACCTTGGCAGACTATGTATTAGAGAACCAAGGCACAGATATCCGTACACCGGATGGCGAAAAGGCCCCGGCAGAAAAGCCGGCGGAACAGAAGCCCAACATTCAAATTTTCAGAGGCGGCAAGGAGCTTTAAAAATGAAAACAATGATGACGTCTTTTTATTACAGGCTCGTTACTGTTTTATTGGTCATTACTTTTTGTTGCACGTCAGTGCTGGTCACACCAATGGTGTTGGCCTCAGATGACAATGCCATGGAATTGATCCTCGGTGACTTGCAGACCATTTCTGTTAATGGGCTGACCCGTATTTCTGTCACTGATCCCGATATCGCGGATATTTCCGACGCACAGGCAGACAAGGTCATGCTTTTGGGTAAGAAGCCGGGCAAGACCATTGTCTTTTTATGGGATGCGGCAGGCAAGCGTTCGATCAATGTCAGCGTGGTACGTGAAGACTTAGGCATGATCAAGACAAGGGTGCACAAGATTTTGGAAAAAAGCGGCATCAAAGGCATTACATTAGATGAAAGCTCCGACGAAGGCAAGGTTGTTGCATCAGGCACGTTATCTGCGGAAGACAAGACAGAGCTGGACAAAGACCTTGAGCCGTATGGTGATAGTGTACTTAATTTAGTTAAAGTAGCGGTCAATGAAGATTTAGTCCAGGTGGACATGCAGATAACGGAATTAAACACCACCATGACACAGAACTTGGGTGTTGAGTGGGGTACTACCAATGGCGATTTGGCTTTGAAATACCCTGAAACATTACCGGCTACCAACGGGAAACCGGAAGATTTCTTTAAGATCGGTGATTTTAACCGCACCTCGAGTTTGCAGGCCACGATCAATGCCATTGTTGCCCACGGCAAGGGCCGTGTCTTATCCAAACCGCGTTTGGTGGTTTTAAGCGGTAAGGAAGCAAGCTTTTTGGTCGGCGGTGAAATCCCCATCAAGAGCACCTCCTTAAGCGCCACCGGCGGTGTTTCCACGGAAAACGTAACATTTAAGCAATACGGGGTCAACTTGACCATCACCCCCACAGTGCGTAACGGCAAGATCGATGTGCTGTTGAATGTGGAGATCAGCGATCCTATCGGCGGTACGTCGTCCGGTTCGGACACCGCATTCACCACCCGCACGGCGCAAACCAATTTATTTTTAGATAATGGCCAAACCATTGTTTTGGCTGGTTTGATCAAACATAATGATGGTGAGAATGTCAAAGAAGTGCCGTTCTTAGGCCGTATTCCCATCGTCGGTCTTTTATTCAGGAGCCGTAATTCAGACCCGAATTCAGACACGGAATTGGTGATCATCCTGACACCGACGATTTTAAAGGACAAGAAATTTGCCGACAAACAAGTGGTCATGCCCACGGCCGGCGAGCGTGGTTTGGATAAAGAGATCATGGGTCGCTATGAGCAGGAACCTCTTAGGGTGGGGCCTAATAAGCCGATGACGACGACCGTCACTCCCACACCAGTGATGAATCCTCCCATGCCTGCCGCAGCCATGCCGGGGATCATTAGCCAGCCGTATGCACAAATGATCCAGGCCAAGATTTCTAATGCCATTTCATATCCATATGAAGCGCTGCAGAATAATTGGCAGGGAACGGTCAAATTGAAATTACGTATTTTGAGGGACGGGACATTGGCCACATCTGCGGTGTCGGAATCTTCCGGCCATGATGTATTTGACCAGGACGCATTAAATACTGCCAAGATCGTTGCTCCGTATCCGGCCTTTCCGGGTGATATGGCTGGTGAAGATTTAATGGTGGTTGTTCCTATTGTTTACAGCCAGGAAAGTGCTTTATCTAAAGCAGCTGCATTAAGTCAATAAAGAAGCAGATGACAAAATTTAAAACCGTGGTACAATACTTGCTATTGTCCACGGTTTTTCTTTTTGTAAACAACAACACCTGATCTAAAAATCCCTATGGCCTGTCGCACAATCACAGTGTTTTCGAATAAAGGCGGCGTTGGTAAGACCTTCGTCAGCGTCAATCTGGCTGCGGCCCTGGCTGTCAAGGGCAAAAAGGTATTGGTGCTTGACCTGGATTTACAGGCAGGTCAGGACATGGCGCGGATGTTGAATTTATCACCGACCCATTGCCTGGTTGATTTGCTCGGTGAATTAGAATCCGACGAGAAACCCGACGTGATCCGCAAGCACGTCATCATCCACCCCAGCGGTTTGCATTTTCTGCCCAGTGTTAGTTCTCCCTCGCAAATAGGTCACATCACGCCGGACAATTTAAGGTTGTTCTTTAAACGGGCGACCGTTTCATATGATTTTATCATCGTCGATGCCGGCAATACATTTAGTGAAACATTCATTGCCATTTTAGATGCTTCTAATTTGATTTTATTGGTGGGTACGCCCGACATCCTGGCGGTGTATCAGGTCAAGACCAGCCTGGATATTATCCAGAGCCTGCATTTCCCGTTAAAGATGGTGCGTTTGATCTTAAACCGGGCGGAAAGCCGGGGCGGTGTGGCCTGGCAGGAAGTCAAGACGGCTTTGGCCTGCGATATTTTTTCATTGATCCCCTCCGACGGTAAAGTGGTGGGTTTGGCTTTAAATCGCGGCGTGCCTTGCGTGATTGACAGCCCCAGGGCCAAGGTCTCCGAGTCATTTTTTGAGATCGTCGATAAATTAAACGACGAGACCATGTATGTGCAATCATCCAATGTGGTGCGCGTGCGTGCTGCCGGCGAGGATGCTTCTTCTAAGAAAGCCAATCAGTTTTGGGAAAAATTCGGCATAGCTCCTAATTCAGGGGTCAAGGTCGGAGCATTTAAAAAAGAAGAAGACGAAGTTATCAAGCTCAAGAAAGCCGTACATCATCGTTTGGTTGAACGCATGAATTTGCAGAAACTTTCTCCCGAAGCCTTGGCTGATCCGCTGCAAGCTGCGAATATCCGTAAGGCCGCCGAGAAAGTGGTCACGGACCTTTTGGCTGAGGCCTCCGGTACATTTTTATCCAGCCATGAAGAACGTTCCCGTTTGGTCCGCGAAATTGTTAATGAAGCCTTGGGCTTAGGTCCACTGGAAGATTTTCTGGCTGATGAGAGCATCACGGACATCATGGTGAATAATAAAGATGAGATCTTCGTCGAGAAAAGCGGCAAACTCATTTTTACCAACAAACATTTTATTTCCAATGACCAGGTGCGGGCCACGATCGACCGCATCATTGCTCCGTTGGGCCGTCGTATTGATGAGTCGGCACCGATGGTGGATGCCCGTCTACCCGACGGGTCGCGTATTAATGCGATCATACCGCCTTTGTCTTTGAATGGCCCCATGATCACGGTACGTAAATTTTCGCAAGAGCGTTATAGTATGGATGATTTATTGAAACGCTTTAACAGCGTCTCGCAGCCCATGGTTGATTTTATGAATGCCTGCGTTATCGGCCGCAAAAATATCATCGTCTCCGGCGGCACGGGTGCGGGTAAGACCACATTGCTTAACAGCATCTCACAATTTATCCCTGACAATGAACGCATTATTACCATCGAAGATGCGGCGGAATTGCGTTTGTCGAAAACGCATTGGGCTCGTTTGGAATCGCGCTCGGCCAACATTGAAGGCCGCGGGCGTGTGAGTATCCGGGATTTATTCATCAATACGTTGCGTATGCGTCCTGACCGCATCATCATTGGTGAGTGCCGTGGGCCCGAGGTCTTGGACATGTTGCAGGCCATGAACACCGGTCACGACGGGTCTTTAACCACTTTGCATGCCAACACCCCGCGCGACGTATTGGCGCGTTTGTCGTCGATGGTTCTGCTCTCAGGTATTGAATTACCCTTGCGTGCCATTTATGAAATGGCGGCCTCGGCCATTAACTTGATCGTGCAGATCAACCGTTTCTCCGACGGGTCGCGTAAGATCACGGCTATTTCCGAGCTGACCGGAAAAATGGTCGACGGGCTGCCTGACATGGAAGATGTCTTTATCTTTAAGCATGGAGGCATTAGCCCGGAAGGAAAAATATTAGGCACATATGTGGCCACCGGCTATATCCCCAAATGCTATGCTGATTTGACCACCCGCGGCATCCCCTTAAGTAAAAGCGTTTTTAATACATGATGACCACGCCCGGAACTGCCTGCAGCGAAGGAAAAATCGTTAACACCACCCGCCAGACTATCATAGCTAAACATATTATCGTTGCTGCATCGACGGCTGAGCGCATGCGCGGATTGCTTGACCGCGAATCAATCAATCCTCAAGAGGCGTTGATCATCACTAATTGCAAAAGCATACATATGTTCTTCATGAAATTTGCCATTGATGTGATCTTCGTTGACAAGGCCCATAAGGTCGTCGGCTTATGCCCTAACATCAAACCCTTTGAACTAAGTCCTATTTTCTGGCAAGCCAGTCAAGCCATCGAACTCCCCACCGGCACCATCGCCCAAACCTCCACCCATCTCAACGATCAACTCACTATCAACTAATTTTTAATTCCAGACACCTAGAGTAATTTAATTAATTCTGGGACACCTACCGTAACCCTAATTATTGCTCGGGGCCATGAACCCATTTAATGTCCCCTCGTACCGGGGATTCCCAAAGGTCGTCTTTTCG
>CAZBJT010000097.1:0-4804 GCA_964492215.1 uncultured Planctomycetales bacterium
GGTCATTTGCCGGGCGGTTTGCGTCATTTCCTGCACGGGCTTGAGCGTCAAGCGCACCAAAAAAGCACCGAGCATACCGGTGGCAAAAACTGTTAAAGGGATCAATAGCAAAAATAAATTCTTCAAATACGACAGGGCCTGGTCCACATAACGCGTCTCCAGCCCCACCCGCACCACATAGGCCACATGGTCCCCTTCAGGCACAGGGATGGTCAAGACCCGGTAACGGTGCAATGAATGGTCCGCCTGTTTGATTTTCAAAAATGAATAAGTCGCCTGCATGTTCTTGCCATTAAAAGGTAATGCAGCAAGACTCAGCATTTCCTGGTATTTGGAAGAAGCAATCAATTCACCCTTAGCATCGCGTAAATCAACCACCAAGTTGGCCAATACCGGATCATTGGTGCGTTCCTCCACCCAGCGACGAGCAATGCGGACAAAATTTAAATTATCTTTCTTTTGTAATTGCTTAAGCGACGCACCCCAGCGCATGGACTCCTGCTGCTCTTCTAACCAATAGGTTTCAACCGAGCTGACAATCCCCTCGGCGCGGGACAGCAAAAGTAGGTCTAAGTCTTGCACGGCCTTGAGGGTCAGGTAATTATAGGTGAGGACGCTAAACAGGATGAGGATGCCGCTTAGGATGGCGATGAACCACAGCACAATACGGAAACGCAGCGAGGAAAGGAAAGCCATTTAGTCCTTGATCAAATACCCGCGGCCGCGCACGGTCTGGATTAAGGGCTTGGGGAAACCTTTGTCCACTTTATTACGCAAGTAATTAACATACACGTCGATAACATTGGTCATGCTGTCAAAATGCAAGTCCCAAACATGTTCGGAGAGCATGGTGCGGGTGACCACCTGGCCCTTATGACGCAGCATGAATTCCAGCAGACCGAATTCCTTGCTGGTCAACTCAATCGCACGTCCGCCGCGGCTGACCTGATGGCTTAAGAGATCAAGCGTCAAGTCTCCAGCTTTAAATACCGTCGGAATAGATGCAGCCTGGGGCCGCAGCAAGACCCTGACACGGGCCAACAGTTCTTCGAAAGCAAAAGGTTTGGACAAATAATCATTGGCCCCGGCATCCAAGCCTTTGACCTTATCAGCCACGGTATCTTTAGCGGTTAGCATTAAGATGGGTACCACATTGCCTTCTTTACGCAATTTGCGGCACGCACTTAAGCCATCCATGCCCGGCAGCATGCAGTCGAGGATGATCAAATCATAATTTTCGGTGCCCGCCAAGAAATATCCTTCATTACCGTCGGCGGAAATATCGACCGTATAACCTTCTTCTTTAAGGCCGCGGCGGATGAAGCGGGCTATTTTTTGTTCGTCTTCGACTAATAATATACGCATAGGTCACCTGCCCTGATTTAATCTGATAATTGTAATTGATAAGCAATCAATATTCAATCTCTTTAGCCTGCCCCCTCCGGTAAAATCATGGGCATGGAAGAACCGGATCAAAAAAGAAAATTGGCTGGATTTACTCATAACGCAAAGCGTCGATAGGATTTAACCGTGAAGCTTTTTGGGCGGGCCATAAACCGAAAACCATGCCAACACCTAAAGAAAAACTCGTAGACAAAACAATGGATGACAAGGTGATTTTGACCGCCCATCCGGCCAAAAGGATAAGCATTAGAGATACGCCGGCACCCAGCAAAATACCGGTTATCCCGCCAATGCATGCCATCAGCACAGACTCAACTAAGAATTGCTGCATGATGTCCCTGCGGGTGGCGCCAATGGCTTTGCGTAAACCTATTTCTTTGGTGCGCTCGGTGACAGAGACCAGCATGATATTCATGATACCGATACCACCGACTAACAAGGATATCGCTGCAATTGAACCTAAAAGCATACCCATGGTCTTGGTGGTGGTCTCCAAGGCGGCTTTGATGTCCGCCATATTACGTATCTGAAAAGCCTCATCACTGCCCGGCTTATTGCTCAAATGATGACGCCTTAATAAAAGCTGTGTCACATCATCTTGTATCTTATCTAATGCATCGGACGATGCCCCTTCCACATAAACGGAATCAATGTATTCTTTCCCTAAAAGCCGGTACATGGCGGTTGTCGCCGGAACGATCATCGTATCATCCTGGTCCCGGAAAGAATTAGCCCCCTTAGGCGGCAAAATACCGATCACCGTAAAATTGATCAAATTGATCTTGATGGTTTCGCCGATAGGATTGGTATCGCCGAATAATTCTTTGACGACTGTCGTACCCAACACCACGACCTTGGCACGGCTGCGGAATTCATCGTCGGTAAAGAAACGGCCCACCGACGGATCTGATGCCCTCATGGAGGCGAAATCAGTACTGACACCTTCCACCTGGGTATTGGCGTTCTTGCCGCCGTAAACCACCTGCACCCGCCCGGTCACCGAAGGACTGACCCGGGTCACCGATGAAACCTGACTAATTGCTGTTAAATCCGGAAAGGTCAACCGGGTCACTGTACCGGCTTGTATGGCCACACCCTGCACCCGCATCTGGCCCGGCCTTACCGTCAATAAATTCGAACCTAATGAGGCCAGTTGACTTTGAATGGAATCCTGAGCGCCCCGGCCTAAAGCCAGCATGGCAATGACCGCCGCCACACCGATTAAAATACCTAAAATGGATAAGAATGAACGCATCTTATTAGACACCATGGCATAAATCGCCTGATTGAACGCATCTAAAAACTTTGCCGGTTCATAAGCTTTAGCTGAAGCTCCCAGTATTTCATCAAAAATGGCCTTGGGCGGCAAACTGGCTGAAACTTTGGGCGTTGAACGGACCTGATCTGAAATGATCACACCATCGCGCATTTGGATAACCCGGCTGGCATAGGCCGCCATTTCCGGTTCATGGGTGACCATGACGATGGTCTTGCCGCTGTCATTGAGCTGTCTTAATATGCCCATGATCTCGTCTTTGCTTTTGGTATCGAGATTTCCCGTCGGCTCATCCGCCATGATGATCAAAGGGTCATTGACCAAAGCCCGCGCAATGGCCACACGCTGCTGCTGCCCGCCGGACAGTTCATTGGGCCTATGGTCCATACGGTCAGCCAGCCCCACGGCGGTCAATTCCTGTTTGACCTTGGCCTGCATGTTATATTTACCGGCATACATAAGAGGCAATCCGGCATTTTCCAAAGCACTGCGCCGGGACAATAAATGAAATTGCTGAAATACAAAACCGATAAGCCTATTGCGCACGGACGCTAATTGATCGTCGGATAAACCAGTGACATCCTGGCCGGCCAATAAATAAGTGCCTGAGGTGGGCCTGTCTAAAAGACCCATCATATGCATGAGCGTTGATTTACCCGAACCGGAAGAACCCATGATGGCGACGAATTCACCGGCGGCAATGGTCACACTTACATCACGTACGGCCGTGACCTGCAGGGTGCCGGTATCATAGCTTTTGACGATGTTCTTGAATTCGATCATGGTTGACCTATTTACCGCGCCGTTGTTGTGAAGGCATCAATGGATTACTGCCTCCGCCGCTGCTGCTTTGAGGAAGCGCATATTTCTTAGTTCTTAAGACCACTTCATCGTCTTCCGTCAGACCGGAAACGATTTCCACATTCTTGTCATCCGACACCCCTAAGACCACAGTACGATGTTCGGGCTTGCCGTTGTTGCCTGAAGAAATCAACACAAATGACTGGCCGCCATCTTGATGCTGCACGGCACTCTGGGGCAGGACCAACACGCCTTTTTTGCTCTCCTGGATAAAATCAATGTTGGTATTCATGCCTGAACGAAAGAAATCCGGCACGCTCTCCGGCAGCAAATCCACTTCATAGGTCGTCACATTATTGACTGTCTTTGATTCATAATAAATATGGTCGACCACGGCATTGATGTGCGTGTCCGGGTAAGCATCAAGGCCGACCACCGCTTTCTGGCCGATCTTGACCTTGCCAATATCGGTTTCATCCACCTGTGCCCGCACAATCAATTTATCGGAGAGCACAACTACCGGATCCGCCGTTGTCACCGTCTGCCCCGACTGTATGGTGCCGACGATCACATCACCCTCGATGGGTGCGATCAAAGGGATGGGTTTATAAACTTCCTGCCAATATTTCAATTTATCCGCGCCCTGGCCGCGGGCCGCATCCAAAAGGGCCGCCCTGTCCGTCGAGCTCATCCATACAATGATGTCGCCCACCTTCACATGCTGGCCTTCTTGAATCAAGACTTGTTCAATACGGCCATTGACCGGGGGTTTGACTTCCAGGCGGTTCTTAGGCAAGACCGTGCCGGTGGTTGACACGACAGATTGGATATCGCCCATGCGGGCATGGATGATCTTGACCTTGCCATCGGTGGAACGGGCCGGTTTTAATTTAGTCCACGCAAACCATCCAAGCAGGACAACCGCGACCAATGTGATGATCTGCCATTTTTTAATTTTCATACTCTAATGTCTCCCCTTTGGCTTGGATCCAATTGGCCTCGGCTACCAGCGCATTGGTCTGTACATTCAAAAATGATTTCTTATTATTGACCAAATCATCCTCGATGATGGTCCAGTTATCGAATGAAACAAGCCCCACCGAATATTGCTGCTCGGCAATATTAGCCCGCTCTTCAGCTGCGGTGAGGAAATCTTTTTGCACGTTCACACTTTCCACCGCATCCTGCAAGGCATTCCATTTTTGAGACAATGTTAAGACAATGCCGTCTTTGAGGCTGCGTTCCTCTTGTTCTAATTGGCGGTAAATACTGGCGGCTTCCGCGACTTTGGCCACCCGTGCCCCGCCTTCAAATAAAGGCAGG
>CAZBJT010000097.1:4814-6231 GCA_964492215.1 uncultured Planctomycetales bacterium
AGGGAAACATTCACACCGGCGGAACTGCCAGTCTCTTTGGGCGGCCACTCCGTATCGCTTTTACCAATGCCGCCCGTTAAAGACACCGTCGGCCAGAAATCCCCTTTGTCTGCTTTTACATCAAAAGCAGCGGCATTCTTCTGGGCAATAATTTTTAACAGCGCGGGGTTCTTGCCCGCCAAGGCCTCATAGTCAGGCTCTTGGGGGACCGCATCGGCGACTTGGAAATTATCGGTCGCCGCAATAGGCGTAAAGTCTTTACGCCCCATTTCCTTGGTCAATTCCCGCTGGGCCGTTTCAGTGCCGCGCTTGGCCTGGTTGATCTCAAAATTAGCCTGCGACACATTGGCCTGGGCTGTCAATAAAGCCCCCTTGTGCTCCATGCCCGACTGGTAACGCAAAGTGATCAAATCCAAATTGTTCTTACGGATCTTATAAATGTCCTGGGTCAAAACCAATAATTGCTGGGCTTTTAATAAATCGATGAAGGCCTGACGCAAACGCAAACGCACGGCAGATGAGGTGAACTTAAAATTTTCTTTGGCGGCATTGATATTTTCCGATGCGGAATGGATATTATTGATGCTTTTAAATCCGTCGAACAGTAGCTGGGAACCACTCACCCCGTAACTAAATGAATTGGATGAACCGCTTTTGCTTGAATGGGTATTGACGGCATTAAGGTCTGCATTGACCTGGGGCAATACATTGCTGGCGGTAATGATCTTCAAATCCTGCTGCTGGGCTACATCTTCTTTGGCCGCGATCAAATCCGGATGGTTCTTGGCCGCTTCGGCCAGGCAATCCTGCCAGGTCAATTGCTCCTGGGCCATGAGCCATGACGGGCAACTCGCAGAGATAAGCAGTGCTGCACAAAATATTCTTATAGAGAGCGGGATAGACTTAATCATTTAATCCTTGTCATCCCCTGCGGATGCTTCATGCTCATGCTTACGTTTGTCCATCAATGCGATGAACTTCCCGAATTGCTCCGGCGTCAAAATCTTCCTCACTTCAAGCACGGAGTTCAATCGGCGGTCAAGCGTGTCCGCCTGCAAGGCCTTGATCTGGGACTGTATTTCGTTAATCTTGTTCATGTCCAACTCAGGCTTCATTAATTCCGCCTTAAGCGCTTCCTTATCGGCTTTTATCTTTGTAAATGTGTCCTTCATCTCGCCACGATGCTTAGTCTTATTTTCCTCTAATTGCTTCTCCTGCTGATCAGTCAAATTCAACTGGCTATAAATTTCCTGGACCTTGGTATCGTTTTTCTGCCCCCAGGACGCATCCTTATCATCGGCATGGGCAAAGGGCATCATCAAGGCCATGCAACCAAGCATCAACATGAACGTTATATGGTTTTCTTTCACAAGCCCTCCTTAAATAAGGCCGCGTTTATAAAAAATATGTTAGATCG
>CAZBJT010000098.1:0-6150 GCA_964492215.1 uncultured Planctomycetales bacterium
TAATAAATGGCCAGTCATGGACTTCGTCGAGGAAATCGGTACCTTCTTGGCATAATCGCCGAATAACTTCTTGATCGCCAGGGTCTCGATCTGATCATTTAACTTAGTGGATGTACCATGGGCATTGATATAATCGATGTCCGTCGGCTTTAAACCGGCATCCTGCACGGCTAATTCCATGGCTTTAAGCGCGCCTAAACCTTCGGCATGGGGTGCAGTGATGTGATACGCATCAGCGGTGCGTCCATAACCGACTAATTCTGCTAAAATATTTGCCCCGCGTGCTTTGGCAAATTCTAAACTTTCTAAAATAACAACACCAGCCCCTTCACCCATGACAAAACCATCACGGTTTAAATCAAACGGACGACTGGCTTTGGCAGGCTCATCATTGTGCTTAGATAAAGCTTTAAGGGCGCAAAAACCACCCAAACCTAATTTAGAGGTAGCACTCTCAGTACCGCCAGCGATTGCTACATCCACCTCGCCATGCTGGATCATGCGCATGGCCTCACCAATACAGTTATTGGCTGTCGCACACGCAGTGGCGATCGATAAGCACGGGCCCATGGCGCCGGTATTAATGGACACCTGACCCGCAGCCTCATTGACGATCATGCGGGTGATAAAGAACGGGGACATACGGCCCGGGCCTTTATCTAAAATCTTCTCGTACTCTTCTTCCGCGGAATAAATGCTGCCGATACCTGAGCCTAAAATAACAGCGGCACGGTATGGGTCCATTTGCTTGATGTCGAGCTTGGCATGGGCCACCGCTTCATTAGCGGCCACCGCAGCGAATTGGATAAAGCGGGACAGATTGCGCGCGTCTTTGGAATTAAAATAATTCAGCGGGTCATAATCGATGACATCGCCATTAATGCGGGAATCATATAAAGCCGGGTCAAAATGGGTCACCGGGCGTATGCCGCTTTTACCTGCCAATAAAGATTGCCAAAACTTCTCCGCCCCGATACCGACGGGAGAAACCGCACCAACACCAGTTATAACGACACGTTTTTTTTGCATTTGATAAGACCCCTATCAAAGATTCACCCCCGCTGCTCGCTTCTACCTGCAACAGGCAGGCATAAAGCAAAACGGCGGGGGTAAGTATAAAAGGATGACGTTTAAGTTAAATTAAACGCTGGCTTTTTCTTCAATGTACTTGATAACGTCACCGACGGTCTTCATCTTCTCGGCATCTTCATCAGGGATTTCGATGTTGAATTCTTCTTCTAACGCCATGATAAGTTCAACGGTATCTAAAGAATCCGCGCCCAAATCATCAACGAAAGAGGCGTTGGGGGTGACTTCTTCAGGTTTTACACCTAATTGTTCTGCAATGATTGATTTGATCTTGCTTTCTACTGCCATGGATAATCCTCCTTGGTTTGTAAACACTACATAAATTATATTGCCAAACCACCGTCGACAATAATGGTTTGACCGGTGATGTAATCCGCCGCTTTGGACGCTAAGAATAAACAAACGCCCGCCACATCAGAAGCTTCACCGAATCGTTGCAAAGGAATGTGCTCGAGGACCTTTTGCTGCACGGCTTCAGGCAATTGGCCGGTCATATCCGTACGGATATAGCCGGGTGCCACCACATTGACCGTAATCCCCCGGGAAGCGAATTCACGAGCGACCGACTTAGAAAAACCGATGATACCAGCTTTACTGGCCGCATAATTGGCTTGCCCTGCATTTCCTGTAATTCCAATGACCGAAGCGATGCTGATGATCTTTCCCTTACGGGCCTTAAGCATCGGCTTGGCAAGCACCTTGGTGACATTGAAAACACCCTTTAAGTTGACCTTAATGACTTCATCCCAATCATTTTCGTCAATTCTTAAGAGCAAATTATCACGTGTAATGCCTGCATTGTTGACTAATATATCAATGCGCTTATGAATGTCAAGAATTTTATTAACCGTTTCCTGCACATTGGCCAAATTAGTCACATCACAGCCAAACCCTTGGGCTAAACCGCCTTGGGCCTTGATCTCGGATGCCACGGCATCCGCCTGTTCCTGGCTGCGGCCGATAATAAGCACTAAAGCACCCTGGGCTGCAAAAGACTGCGCTACGCTTTTGCCGATACCGCGGGTTGAACCTGTAACTAAAACGACTTCATCCTTAAATTGCATAGGCGTATATTACCAACGATTGGGCGTGGTGCAAGCAAAAATTTAAGCTTTTTGCCTTTCGGCGAACAATTCAAAAGAAACATAACGGGCCTGGGGTATGGCTTGCGGCTTATCAATGCGCACAAAAGCACCCTCTACCCTCTTATCCGCCATAATGGCCTGCAACACCCTGGCGGTCAATTTTTCCAATAATAAGTAGCGGGAGCGCTCCACTAACTTCATCACCCGGATGGCGACAGCTTCATAATTAAGCGCATCACTTAGCTTATCACTTTGACAGGCTTGGGCGGCATCATACTCAAGCGTTATGTTCAACAGCAATTCCTGCTTATTGGCACGTTCCCATGCATGGACACCGATGATCGTACGTACTTTTAAATCGACAATACGGATAGTTGCCATGTTTATCCTTTAAACTAACTGTTCGCCGCCATCAACCGGAATGATCTGGCCTGTGAGGTAATCATTGTCCAATAAGAATTGCACGGTTTGGGTGATATACGATGTATTGCCCACCCGTTGCAAAGGAATGCTTTGGGCCCGTTTGCGGCGGTCATCAGCTTGATGGTTCACCGACGCTAAAATCATGCCCGGGGCTATGCCATTGACCCTGACCTTAGGACCGAATTGCACGGCTGCCATTTGAGTAAATTCATACAAAGCTTTTTTGGTGAGCAAATAATCAGCATAAGCACTCTTATGCCTGGCCACATTGGTGTCGATGAAATTAACGATTTGGCCGCGAGCCGCCAAACGGGCAAATTCGCAAGATAATATATACGGGGCTTTGAAATTAATGTCCCAATGGGCCTTGAATAAATCTAAGTTTTGGGCGCCCAGTTGATTGGGCTTAAAAATAGAAGCACTATTAACTAATAGATTGAAATTGGGGAAAGATTTAAGGACATCAGGGACAAGCTGTGAAACGGCGCGTTCATCCGCTAAGTCGCAGGCAAATAATTCACAGCGCACGCCTTTTTTTCTAATCGCCTGAGCCGTGGCCATGGCTGCTGGCTTGGAAGTATTATAGTGAAGGGCGATGTGATACCCCTGAGCGGCTAAATGCACCGCCACGTCACGGCCGATACGCTTGGCTGCACCTGTCACTAAGGCTGTACCTTTGATTTTATGCGGCATATTAACGGATCAGGCTTAAGAATTCCGTGCGGGTTGATGGGTCTTTGCGGAACGTGCCTAACATGCATGAGGTTTTCATGGATGAGTTTTGTTTCTCCACCCCGCGCATCATCATGCACAAATGTTTGGCTTCAATGACCACACCTACACCCATGGCGCCTGTCACTTCTTTTAAGGTGCTGGCAATTTGTTTGGTCAAACTCTCCTGCACTTGCAGGCGGCGGGCGAACATGTCGACAATGCGGGCAATCTTAGAAAGACCGATGATCTTGCCGTTGGGGATATAACCCACATGGGCGCGGCCGAAAAACGGTAATAAATGATGTTCGCACAGGGAATATAATTCGATATCTTTGACAATGACCATTTCATCGTTGCAAGTGGTGTAAATGGCGCCATTGACAATGTCATTGACGTTCTTTTTATACCCTTGGGTCATGAATTCAAAAGCACGGGCAGCCCGTTCCGGGGTCTTCACTAAGCCTTCGCGTTTGGGGTCTTCACCGATACCTTCAATGATCTTGCTAAAATACTGGTCCATAGCTGTCCTTTGGTTGATATTATTCGCGCATATTAGCACAGGGCCTTGCTAATGACAAGCGCTATGCTATAATCGGATTTTGATAAATTCAAGGGGCCTAAATTGACTAAAAACAACCTTTCTCTGGCTGTACTATTATTCTTGTGCGCATTCATGGCTTTTTCGCCTTCCCTAAAAAATGATTTTATTAATTGGGATGACAGTGTTTATATCGTGGATAACAGTAATGTCCAGCAACTGTCCTGGCATAACCTCAAAATAATCTTCACCACCTCCATCAGGGACAGCTATCACCCCTTGACCCAGTTATCCTTTGCCGTTGAACACTATTTTGTCCAGCTAAACCCGTGGCTTTACCATTTAGACAATTTGATCCTGCACGCCTTGAACGCAGTCCTGGTTTTTACTTTCATCAGTCTTTTTGCCGCGCGTGATATCGCTTTTATTACGGCCCTATTGTTCGGTATCCATCCACTCAGGGTTGAGTCCGTGGCCTGGGTGGCGGAACGCAAAGATGTGCTTTTCGCCTTTTTTTATCTTTGTGCGCTCATCCAATACAGTATTTTTGTCAAAAATAAACACACCGAAACAGGGAGACTTTATCTTTGCCTTGGCCTATTTGTCCCGGCTGTCCTGGCCAAACCTCAGGCCCTGTCCTTGCCTCTGGCCTTGCTTAGCATTGATTATCTTTTTCAAAGAAAATGGGACATATCCATCCTGAGAGAAAAATTACCGTTTTTTGCCGTCAGCCTTTTATCGATACTTCCTTATATTTTTAATAGCAAACGATTATTGTCGAAGCAAACCATTCCAGGAAGTGAAGTGCAGCCGCTAATTGATAATTTCTTTCTTTCCTTTTATGCTGTCCTAACCTACGCTTGCAAATGCATTGCCCCGCTTAACATGTCGGCCATTCATTTTTACCCTGTAAAAATCGATGAATTCTTGCCTTTTACCGTCTATCTGGCCCCGGTGATCATCTTAATAAGTTTTATTGCCTTATATAAAATGCAAGCGCCGCGGCCCATCATCTGGGCCGTCCTTTTCTTTTGCGTGACCATCACCCTTCCCTTGCTGAATATTTGGGTTGGAGGAAATTTTATAGCTGATCGCTATACTTATCTGCCCGACATCGGCGTGTCTTTTATCGTAGGGTCCTTGATGGTAGTCTCATATAAACGTTACCCCCCTATTAAATGGCTGTTTTTGATATACGCCTGCTTTCTTTTTGTCTCAAGTTTTACTTATTGCGGCATATGGAAGAACGCTTCAACCCTCTATGCCGATATAATACGCCAAGACACAAACACTACCTTTACAAATAATATTCAAGGGGAGCTTTATGCCCAAAATGGCCAATTTAATCAAGCCATGGATGAATTCAATAAAATCATTAAACGCACACCTAGATATCCTGTTGCTTATTACAATAGGGGTAACATGTACGCGCAGCAGGAAGATTTTCTAAAAGCCATCGACGATTATTCAAAAGCCATTGAACTTAGCCCTTATTACGAAGAGGCCTATAATAACCGTGGTTGTACGTATTTAATCCTTAATAATCCCGAAGCTGCTGTTAAAGACTTTGAACAATCCCTGGTCCTTTTTCCTGATGAAGTCAATACATTAGTCAGCCTAGGTGTCGCTTACACCGCATTAAAAAAAGATGCACAGGCCCTCAATGCTTTTGAAAAAGCGCTTAGCTTGGATCCAAACGCCCTAAAAAGACCGGGAATAATAAACCTTATCCAAAACCAGAGAAAAAGAAGCCATGTCACCGATCGCTGATCATCACATGCACACCCCCCTTTGCGGCCATGCCGTCGGGGCACCGGAAGAATACGTTAAACAAGGCATCAAGGCGGGCCTTAAAGAAATGGGTTTCTCCGACCATGCGCCCATGGTGCATCAGCCCATGCCGGGTGTTACCATGACCTATGATGAACTGCCCCGTTACCACGCCATGATCGAGGACGTGCAGCAACGCTTTGCTGGGCAAATGGCCATTAAAATCGCTTTGGAAGCGGATTTTATCCCCGGGTATGAAGATAAAACCAAGGCCATCATTGACGGCTATGGTTATGATTACATCATCGGGTCTGTGCATTTTATCGATGACTGGGCTTTTGATGACCCAGCTACCCGTGAATACTGGAAAAAACATGATGTTAATGAGGTCTACCTTAAATACTACGCACTACTGAGGCAGTCCGCCCTAACCGGGTTCTTTCAGATCATCGGCCATTGTGATCTGCCTAAGAAATTCGGTGCCAGAGCGACGATTGACCTGACTGATGAGATCAAAGCAACTGCCATGGT
>CAZBJT010000099.1:0-6141 GCA_964492215.1 uncultured Planctomycetales bacterium
ATTGGTGAGCCAACCCATGACCGTAAAATCTAATTCCCTGATTCGTTTTCCCCAAATATATCCGAAGATGGAATGGCCATAGCCGAGCAGGCAACCTAAGATGGTGAGGGACCATAAGGCATACCGAAGGATGGAAAAGATATCTTCCAAGGACATCCGCTGGAGCGGACGCCAGGCCAGGCTTGTGATGGCATGTATATTTCCGGACAGGAAACTAAAAAGGGATTGGGCAAACGCATAGGCGATGAGCAAATGCAAAGCCCATATGATGAGGTTACGCAAGCGTCCGTGGGCGATGTTGTTTTTTCCGGGTTTGAACCTGACCCAATGCCATAAAATCAAAATGGGGGATTTTTTTTCTTTAAAAAGGACATACAGATAAGCCGTGGCCCCGGAGGCATAGAACAGTTGAATGTTCTGTTGCAGGATTGAAACCAAAGGGATGATCGAGCTCAAAAGATAAGTAAGCAGGGATATGGAAAAACTCACCGTAAACCATATAAAAGGTACGCCTAATAAAACCTGGAAGATGAAATAAACAGGCATTGTCATCATTGGCTTAAGGGTGGATTTAAGGCTTTTGCCCATCAGTGCCAGCAAGGAGGTTTTATAGGCGATGAAGACATAGGAATACAGGAGAAACACAATGAGAAATAAACAGATCTCAATAAAGGACAGGAAAGTATTTTTAAAGACCACAATTTGGGTGGGGATAATAAATTCACTGGCCGTCAATCCGTTTAAGTTTTCAGCAGGGCCGCTGACCACTTGCCCATAGGCATAGGAATCAAATATTTCCGTGAGCTTTATTCGGCCGATTGATTGCCGTTCTTTATATAAAATGAGAAAATCATCCACTTTTAAACCCAGATCTGAGCCCATATTGACTTTAACTTTTGGGCCGTCCGTTCCAACCACCAGGCCTTGCCTGCCCATGGGCCAGCGGAAGGTGGCAGGATCAAAAGAACAGATGACCTCGTCCTTATTGATGCCGGTGACATGCACCCGTCCGATTTCGGATGTCCAGTCAGGGTTGAAACGATAAACAGGAAAAGAATCTCCAAGCGTAATGCCGGCTGCATGATCAGTGGTGAATGAAACGGTTGAATGATCGATGATTTTCGTGATATTAAAATGCCGGGTGGCTTTTAAATGAAAAGGGGCAAGCAGAAGGATGAGGACGGTGAGTAACAGGATAAGTTCATAAAAAAAACGGCAAACAGTGTCGATGTATTTAGGCATATGCAATTTTTATTATCTTTGCATATACTATTAAAGTAAACATTTTTTTGGTATATTGAAGATATATTCAGTGTTTTTATCATCATTTTCAGGCAACGGTCAATTAAGTGTCATTAAATCAAAAATATGCAGAACTCAAGCTCGGTATTGTTTGCCCCATGGCCAACGAAAGAAATACCGCTGAGCGTTTTATTGAAGAAGTCCTCGCTGTTTGCGCCGCATTTCATTTTAAATCAATACAGTTTTATGCGGTATTAGACCGTGTCAGTACGGATGGCACTCTTGATATATTAAAGGACATGGTCCAACGCTGCCCATCGCTTAAGGTCATTTTTGCGCCGGAGAACAGGAATGTGGTCGATGCCTATAAGCGGGGATATAACGAAGCGATCAGCGACGGCGTTGACTGGGTGCTTGAAATAGACGCGGGTTTCAGCCATGACCCTAAAGACATACCGAAATTCTTTGAGGCCATGGCAGCCGGGAAATATGATTGCGTGTTCGGCAGCCGGTTTAGCCGTGGGGGAAGGTTTGAGAAAGGGGCGTTCAAGTCCCGTTTCATCAGTTTTGGGGGTACACAGCTGGTCAATATTTTATTAGGGACAAAACTCTCCGACATGACCAGCGGTTTTGAGCTTTTTAAGGCCTCGGCCCTTGCAGCGATCTTGAAACGGGGGATTCTCTCCAGGGGTCCTTTTTTTCAGACCGAGATCAAGGTCTTTGCCCATCATTTTAAGATCACCGAAGTTCCGATTATTTATTCCCCGACACCGCATGATCATCCGGAATCAATCATGGATGCATTTAAGAATTTAATGCGTTTATGCCGGGAGCGGTTCAAAAATATAAGGACAGGTAAATAATGCAGAAAATCGCCTTGGTTGTGACAAGCATATCGAAGCCTAATGAAGTCTTAAAAAGTCTGGCGCAAGGCTGTGCCGGCCATGATTGGGACTTTACTTTGGTGGGGGACGCCAAGAGCCCGCCTGAATTCAAGCTCGACAGCTGCAATTATTACGGTATCGAAGATCAGTTGGGTACGGGGTTTTTGACGGCGGATAAGTGTCTGCGCAATCATTATGCCCGCAAGAACATCGGTTATTTGATTGCGATCAAAAAAGGGGCCGGCATCATTGTTGAAACCGATGATGACAATTTACCGCAGCCAGGGTTTTGGCTTAAGCGGGACAAAACCAAAGAAGCCCGGTTCATTGATGAGCAAGGCTGGGTCAATGTTTACCGGTATTTTTCGGATAAAAATATCTGGCCCCGCGGGCTGCCGCTTAACCGCATCCATCACCAAGTACAACAAAATCCAGCAGACTTGAAATTTAAACAGATTGAATGCCCCATCCAACAAGGGCTGGCTGATAATAATCCCGACGTCGATGCTATTTATCGCCTGGTGATGCCGCTCCCGGTGCAGTTTGAGGCAGCAGCTGATATTGCTTTGGCCCCGGGCGTGTGGTCGCCTTTTAATAGCCAGAACACCACCTGGTGGGAAGAAGCATTCCCGTTACTGTACCTGCCTTCTTATTGCTCGTTTCGCATGACGGATATTTGGCGAAGCCTGATTGCCCAAAAGATCGCCTGGGCTAACCAGTGGTCTGTTTTGTTCCATGCACCGACGGTGTGCCAGGAACGCAATGAGCATAACCTCATGAAAGATTTTGCGGATGAAGTGACGGGGTATTTGCAGGTTGAAACCATTCAGCATATATTAAGCGGTATTACCATAACGCCGGGGGCCCAGCATATCCCCGATGCCATGCGTTTATGCTACAGCCATTTGATCGATGCAAAAATATTCGACCCCAAGGAAAAAGATATCCTGGACGCATGGCTCAATGATCTTAAAAATCTCACCTGAAGCCCGCTTTATTTGATGACTTTTGAAATACGCAGGTAGTAACTGGAGTCGCTTTGTAATTCCCGCACCGCTTGTAGCGGATAGATGGGATCAAGCGCGTCATTGGGTGCAGCTGATTTTGTTTTATACAAAATTTCTTGGACCACGTAAACCTCACTGAAAAGATCATTCCTTAACTGTTCCATGACGATGTTTTTATCATGGTTCGCGGTCTCAAAAGAGATGGCCCCGTAATTATAAACCACCAATTGACCCGGTCTGCTGCAAATCACTAAAGCATTTTTATCCCCGGTTTTTTTCAGGAAATCCACCACATAACGAAAATCCCGGATGATCATCAAATTACTCGTCAGGCGGTCTTCCATGGCAATGGGATGATAGAAGATAAACACAGCCAATGCGCCGGTCAGAAATAAACGCGGGGCATGAATGATCGAACGTGTTATTTTAGCGACCAGGTAGACAGGCAGCACAGACAGGACAAGCAAGAGAGGCATATACAGCCGGCCATTCATGGGATGTTGGGTCATCCGTGCCTGATCATAAAAGAGCAAAACCCCCGAGAATGCCAGAAGGCTGATCAAGGAACAGGTAAAGAGAATGATGTTGTTCTTAGATTCGGTCCGTTTGCGTGTAAGAATAATGACCGTTAATGCCACCAGCGCCATAAGACCTATTATATTGGTTACCCCGGCGAATCCCCGCCTGCCATCCGCATTAAAGATGTATTCAAGAAACAATTCAGCATTATTGGCAATATTGTTAAAGCCAAATGCCTTGACCCATAAACCGTCGGGCATGTCCGTATCAGGTGTTTTTAAATAAAGGATCCTTTGCCAAATGAGGGGCAGCAGGAAAAAGAGCATTAGCGCATAGGCCGGGGTCTTTTTGAAGAAATCAAGACGGATGTATTTTGCACACAGCAGTACGCTGATGACGACAATCAGGAAAAGACATGATTCATAACGGATATTGGCCAGCATCAGCAGATTTAAAATAAGCAGCAGGAAAGACTTATGATCTGGATTTGAGAGAAAGAAACGTAAACTTAAGAATGAGGCGAGGATGAAAAGCAAATTGAAGAATTCGAAACTGGTGCTGGTGGCACTCAGGCACATGAAAGGCTGGGACATCAGCAAAACAATGCCCGCAAAAGCCCACAGGGTAGACAGGGAAGAACGGATGATCAAATAAAGCAGGAACAGCGCTGCCCACAAAATAAAATAATTGAGTAAAAAAGCATTTTCCGGTCTATAGCCAAGCAAATTATCCGTCAGGGAAACGGTAAGCGGAAATAAGATGGGCCGTTTGTCGACGTTGGAACGCAGGGGCCAAAAAGCATCATAATACCATGTGCCTTCCGTGACATTTTCCGCCAGTTTATTAAAAGTCAGGGATTTGGCAACTGATAGAACGTTGGTTTCATCGCTTAGGACGCGGAAATTTTTAGGCGTCGATATAAAGATAACGGAGGCCACGGCAAAGGTGAAGACGAAGCCTTTCCAATGGGTGCGGATAAAGACACGTGTATTGCCGTTTTCTTTCCAACATGCGATCAGCGAATAGGCCCAGACTAAAATCAAAGCCAGGATGATGTAGTAAGAACAATGCGTGAAACCAAAATACATCCAGGATGGATTGATGAGCGTGTTAAAAAGTGTGCCGGTAAAAGCGACCAATAAAGCCACATTCACGAGAGGGACCATACCCAAAGTTTAGCATTGCCGTATTTTTAAACAAGAATAAATAGAAGACTTTTAAGAATGAAAGTATTTAACGAATGACTTTAGAGATACGCAGGAAGTAAGTGGTGGAACCTTGCAATTCTTCGACCATTTGCAGGTGGTAGTCGGGATCAACGGCATTACTGGGATCCGGTAATTTGGTTGCGTAGAGTATTTCTTGGACCACGTAGATCTTGTTGAAAAGATTATTTTGAAATTGCTCCATGACAGTGGCTTTGTCAGTATTCGCCGTGCTAAAAGAAATCGCCCCGTAATTATAGATGATCAATTGCCCCGGCCTGCCGCAGATCACCAATGAGTTATGATCCACATTGGTCTTTAGAAAATCTAATAAATAGCGGAAATCGCGGACGATGAGTAATTGATTGCTCAGTCGATCTTCAATGGCAACAGGATGATAAAAGATAAATAAAGCCAAGGCAGCGGCAAAGAACAGGCGGGAAGCCCGGACGGCATTTTTTACGAGGTGGGCCAAGAAATAAACAGGCAAAACAGACAAGGTAACCAAAAGCGGAATATAAAGCCTGCCATTCATGGGATGCTCGGCAATGCTCCCCTGATACAAGAGCACCAGGAAAAATAGCGCTACAAGGCTTGAAACGGAACTGATGGTGAGGATAAAATGGTTTCGGGGAGCAAGCCAGCCCTTGTTTTTAATGAATAGGAATGCGAAATAAATGATCGCCAAGGCCCCCGCATAATTAACCAGTCCGGCATAACCCAAATGCCCATTTATATCAAAGACGTATTTAAAGAACAAGGTTATATTTTGACGCAGATTTTCAAAACTAAAAGCATTCACCCATGAACCACCCGTGAGATTAGAATCCGGTATTTTCACGGCGATGATCCGCTGCCAGATCAGGGGCAGGCAGAATAATGGTATTAAAGCAAAGGTGGCAGACCGGGCAAAGAAGTGGAGGCGTATGGACCGTGTGGCCAGTAAAACAGCAGCGATGATTACAAAGAAAAGCGCTGATTCGTAGCGGATATTAGCCAGCATGGTCAGGTTTAAGAATAGCACAGCGCAAGAGCGATAGCCGGGGTCGGCCAGAAAATAACGCAGGCTTAAGAAACCGGCGCAGATAAACAGGAAATTGAATAATTCAAAACTGCCGCTGGTGGCACTTAAAGAAATGATCGGTTGAGCCACCACAAGGACGATGGCTGCAAAAGCCCAAATGGTATTTAAGCTGGAGCGGATGATCAGGTAAAGCAAGAACAACACCGCCCATAAAACAAAGTAATTGAGCAAAAAGACATTCTCAGGGCGGTAGCCGAGGA
>CAZBJT010000100.1:0-6075 GCA_964492215.1 uncultured Planctomycetales bacterium
AGCTGAAATATGCGGGTGAGGGTAAAGCAGCTTTTGACCCGGAGTATTTGTATTTGAAAGACCGTTTGGACGCCATCAAGCAGGGGATTACTTATTTTTTAGGGAAGAATGCCATTAAGGGCATTGAACAATTGTTCGAAAAAGAATTTACCCGTCGGATATTAGAATCAAAAGAGCATTAATACCTGCGGTTTGCGTCGCTGATCTTCTGCTTCATGTCTTCCATCATTTGCCGGCGTTTTTCTTCCGTATCCTGGATGGTATTTTTCTGTTGGGATCTAACCTGGGCCGCGTCGATAGACGAGGCGGGGGCGTTGGTAAAGGTTTTGGGTATGCCGCCGATAAAGCCGAAAAAGACGCCTAAAAACCACAAGCCACCGACGACAATCAGTATCCATACGGTCATGTTCATACAAACAGTATAGATGGCCTTACCCGGCCAGGCAATAAAGATTTTGATAAATCTGTTAGTTGGAGTTATTTGGGGAAGTATAATAATAACATGCCTATTTTTATGGTCTTTGTCTTTTGTGTGATGGCCTTTCCTGTGTGGGCCGGCAATGATGTCGAAATTTATGCCGGCGGCAACCGCTATGATTCGATCAAGTCTTATAAGATCATCCGCGACGCTGAGGCCAAAAAAGAAGAAAAGGCAGCCACCATCAAGGAAGAAATCAAGCTTTCCCCGGAACAGGCTAGCCAGTTGCAAGTAGAAGCTAAAATCCAGGGGGTGGAAGTCGATCCTCAAAAAATAAAGACCATTGCCATTAAGCCGCAGCTGTCCGAAGAAACCGCGGATAAATTGGCCGCCATCAGCGCTAACGGGGATTTACCTAATGTGGTGGCGGATTTTGAGCAGGGTTGGGATAATCCCCAACCGCATAATACGGTCAGCGCGGATCAATTAGGCGAGAAAATCCGGGCCGCCGTAGGGGACCGTAAAGAACCTGTTTTATTGATCTCCGACCCTAAGAAGATGCGCATCATGGCCTTAAGCCCGCAGGAAGCCAAAGACTGGATGGAAAAACAGTCCCTCAAAGATACTCCCGCCTCAGAGGGGTTATAAGGAATCTTTCCTTGACTATTCAGGCTTGGAAATGTATAATTTCCCATTCTTAAAAAAGACAAAGAATAAAAGCCGCATGGTGCGGCGCACCCACTTAAAGGTGGCGTTTACAAGGAGGATGTAGAAGTGGCTATAGTTAAAGAAAAAAAGACAGAAGTGATCAACCGTTTCAAAACCCACGCCAAAGACACGGGTTCCGCCCCTGTTCAGGTTGCGGTATTGACTGCACAAATCAATCAGCTCAATGAGCATTTTAAGACCCACAAGAAGGATTTCCATTCCCGTCGCGGCATGTTGCTCTTGATCGGCAAACGCCGTCGCCTGTTGGATTATCTCCAAAAAATCGATCCCAAGAAGTACGAAGAAACCATTAATAAGCTTGATTTGCGCAAGTAATTGCGGCTTATTTTTTAAACAAAAATATGCCGTTTTTTGCGGCGTGTGCATCATCTAATAGGATAGATGCAATAGAATATAGACAGGAGCTTATTATGGCACAAGGGCGCATTGAGATCCCTTTTGGGAATACGACATTAATTATTGAATCAGGTAAATTAGCCAAACAAGCCAACGGTGCAGTGGTTGTTTCCGCCGGTGGTACCGTTGTTTTAGTCACCGCCTGTATGGCGAAGAAGCCGCGTGAAGGTATTGATTTCTTCCCTTTGACCGTTGAATACCAAGAAAAAACGTATGCCGCAGGTAAATTCCCCGGCGGTTTCTTTAAGCGCGAAGGCCGTTCTTCCGAACGTGAAGTATTGGTGTCCCGTTTGATCGACCGTCCTATCCGTCCGCTATTTTCTGAAGGCCTGCGCAATGAGATCCAAATCGTGGCAACTGTCGTCAGCCATGACCTCGAGAATGATCCGGATATTTTAGCCATGATCGGTGCTTCTGCCGCTTTAATGGTTTCCGATATTCCTTTTGAAGGTCCTATCGGGGCTGCGCGTATTGCTTTGATCGACGGTCAGTTAGTCGCTAACCCCACATTCACCCAGCGTATCGGCAGCACCATGGATTTGGTCGTGGCTGGTTGGGGTGATGGTATTGTTATGATCGAAGGCGAAAGCGATCAAGTACCTGAAGCCAAAGTATTAGAAGGTCTAAAACTTGCTGTGCAAACTTTGCAAGCCTGTAAAGATGTGCAAGTGCAATTAGCCAAGCAAATCGGTAAGCCGAAGATGACCGTTAATTTGGTGCAGCCGCAAGCCGGTTTTATTGCTAAGGTGCGTGCTTTAGGTTTAGGTCGTTTAAATGAGATCTATGCCAGCATTGCCGATAAGCAAAAGCGTGAGGATGCGGTCAATGTTTTATTTGATCAATTGACCGGCGATTTAACCCCGTATGCGGAGTTTAATACCGCTGAAAAAGCAATTGGTAAGGGCGATATAGCTGTGCAATTTGAAGCCTTGCAATATGAAGTGATCCGCAACAATGTCTTCCAAAAAGGCATCCGTGCCGATGGTCGCGGGCTTAAAGATATCCGCCAGATCGACTGTGAAGTAGCAGTTTTGCCGCGCGTGCATGGTTCATCTTTATTTACCCGTGGTCAAACCCAAGCTTTAGGTGTTATCACGCTTGGTACTAAAGATAATGAGCAATTAGTCGAGTCTTTGGAAAGTACGACGTATAAGTCGTACATGTTGCATTACAATTTCCCTTCATTCTCCGTTGGTGAAACTAAGCCTATGCGTTCCCCTGGCCGTCGTGAGATCGGTCATGGTGCGTTGGCATCCAAGGCTTTAAAAGCGGTTATCCCATCAAAATTAGAATTCCCCTATACCGTCCGTGTTGTTTCCGAGGTTTTGGAAAGCAATGGTTCTTCGTCCATGGCTTCCGTCTGTGCCGGTTGTTTGGCCTTGATGGATGCAGGCGTGCCGATCAAAGCGGCGGTGGCAGGTATTTCGGTAGGTCTTATTTCCGACGCTAAGAATGAAGTGTTAATCACTGATATCATGGGCCTGGAAGATCATTTCGGCGACATGGATTTTAAGGTGGCTGGTTCCCGTACAGGTGTGACCGCCATCCAATTGGATTTAAAGATCAAGAAGTTATCCATCGCACTTGTGGAAAAGGCTGTTGCCCAAGCCCGTGAAGCCCGCATGTTGATCTTGGATAAAATGCAGGCCGCCATGCCGACGCATCGCGCTGAATTATCAGCCTATGCACCGCGCATTGTCACGATACAGATCCCGCAAGAAAAGATCGGCGAGATCATTGGACCGGGTGGTAAAACTATCCGTAAAATGATTGAAGAAAGCGGTGTTACATCCATCGACATTGAAGAAGACGGAAGGGTGATTGTGGCCTCTCCGGATAAAGATAAATTAGACAAAGCTGTCGGCATGATCAAGGGTTTGACCTGTGAGCCTGAAGTTGGTACTATTTATGAAGCCACCGTCAAACGCATCATGAATTTCGGCGCTTTCGTGGAGTTCTTGCCCGGCCGTGAAGGTCTGGTGCATGTCTCCGAGCTGGCTGATAAGTTTGTCAAAGATGTGAATGAAGTGATCAAACTCGGCGATAAGTTCAAAGTAAAGCTCGTCGAGAAAGATGACATGGGTCGGTTTAACTTAAGTAAGAAACAGGCTGAAGCTAAAGCCTAACATTAGGGATATCGATGAAGCTTGAACATCTCAATGAGATCAAGGGCATCATCATTCTGGCGTTAAGCCTGATCTTGTTAGCCAGTTTAGTTTCCTTTACTCCTGACGACTTAAGGTGGTATACCTCAAGGCCCTTTGTTCATCCTCACAATTGGATCGGGATTGCCGGCGCATATAGCGCCGGCATTCTTTTTTTCATCGTGGGGTTAAGCGCCTACTTTTTGGTCGTCATCGGCTTCTTCTGGAGCTGGAACAAATTCACCTCCCGCGACATCACATTTAATTTTTATAAATTTGCCAGCCTGATCATCCTGTTTGTAGTGGCGTCTTCCTTATTGAGCTTAACGGCATCGACAGGGGACAGCCATCGGTTTACCCGCGCGGGTGTGGTAGGTATTGTGTTCAGTGATTTCCTCACCAGTTATGTATCACCATTGGGTGCCTATATTATTCTTTTTATGCTGGGGGCTTTGGCTTTAGTCATCACCGGTGAATTCTTGGTGTCGCCTTTCTTTATATGGTTAGGGCAAATGATCGTCGATGGCGTCAAGCGCGCCATCCAAGTGAAATTGCCTGGTATCAACTTGCCCGCGGGCAACAAAGCTATTAACACTAAAGAGAAGAAACCGTTACAGCCCCAAGACGAAGACGATGATTTGCCACCGGTAGCTAAAGTGGTCAAGCCGGTTCCCATGCCTGCTGTTGCCCCGGCTGCGGTCAAACCAGCAGCCCAGGTGCCTCAACCGCCTGTTGCTAAAACCGCCCAACCGAATATTCATATTGTACAAGCCAAGGAAATAGCTAAACCGGCTGATGCAGCCAAGCCCAAGGTGGTGGGTGAGTATCATTTGCCGTCGATTGATTTATTGAAGGATGCGCCGATCGCTGCTAAGGATGCCAATATTCAAGAGACATTGATGGACAAGGCCAAGGTATTGGAAGAGACATTGGCTGATTTTGGCGTTAATGTAAAAGTAGTGGATATCGAGCGCGGACCGGTGATCACCCGTTTTGAATTACAGCCCGCACCCGGTGTAAAGATACAACGCATCTCGAGCTTATCTGATGATTTGGCGTTGGCCTTAAGTGCGTCAGCGGTGCGTATTTTAGCGCCTATCCCGGGCAAGAACCGGGTGGGTATTGAAGTACCTAATGGTTCTTCGGCGGCCGTTTTCTTAAAAGATGTTTTGTCTTTGGGCGGCAATTCTAAATTGACATTGGCTTTAGGCAAAGATACATCCGGCAAGCCCTTGATCGCCGACTTAGCCGAAATGCCGCATTTGCTCGTGGCTGGTACCACCGGTTCCGGTAAGACGGTTTGCTTGAACAGTTTGATCATGTCCATTTTATTCAATGCTTCTCCGTCAGAAGTTAAGTTCATCATGATTGATCCTAAGATGGTGGAGCTCGTCCCTTATAATGATTTACCGCATTTAATCTGCCCCGTTATCACGGATGCTAAAAAAGCCACACCGGCCCTTAATTGGGTGGTGTCGGAAATGGAATCCCGTTATAAATTGCTTAATAAAGAAGGGGTGCGTAATATCAAGGGTTATCATGCTAAAGGCCTTGAGATGCCCTATATCGTGGTCGTGGTCGATGAGCTGGCGGACTTGATGCAGGTGTCGGCGAAGAGTGTGGAAGCAGCCATCGCCCGTATCGCCCAATTGGCCCGTGCCGCCGGTATCCATTTAATTCTGGCTACCCAGCGCCCGTCGGTGGATGTTATTACAGGCGTGATCAAATCCAATTTCTCTTCACGTATTTCTTTTAAGGTTGCGTCGAAGGTTGATTCGCGCACGGTGCTGGATGCCAATGGGGCTGAAACGCTTTTAGGTAAGGGTGATTTATTATTCATGAAAACCGGTGATCCTAAACCCATCCGTGGCCAATGCTGTTATGTGTCGGATGAAGAGATTACTACGGTGATAGATTTTATAAAGAAACAGGGCACACCGGAGTATAATGATAGTGTGCTTAAGCCCCAAGCCTCAGCAGGTGGCGGCGGCAATGATGAACAAGATGAGATGTATGATGAAGCGGTCAAGGTTGTGGTTGAAACCAACCAAGCTTCAGTGACGATTTTGCAGCGGCGTTTGCGTTTAGGTTATTCGCGGGCCGCACGTTTAATTGATATGATGGAGCAGCGCGGCATTGTCGGGCCGTATGCCGGCAGTAAAGCGCGGGACATTTTAGTTGATCGTGAGAAGTGGCTTTTAGACAATATGGGATCAAAGGACACCAGCAATGCCGCCGGAAGCCAACAACCTTAAAGCCTCTTTTTTAAAAGAAACGCGTGAAGCCAAGGGCTTGACCCTTGATATCGTGCATGAAGCCACCAAAATACCCATGGATGCCTTAAAGGCCATTGAAGAGGGTTATTCGGTGCGCCTGATGTCGCCGTTT
>CAZBJT010000101.1:0-6021 GCA_964492215.1 uncultured Planctomycetales bacterium
CTATAAGAAATTATCCGATGCGTACAAGAAAAGACATTGAAGAGCTTGAAGACAAGATCTTTGCGCCTTATGCCATGAAAAGCAAAGACGCGGGTCCCCGTGAATGCGAGGAGCCGCCCCATGAATCGCGCGGGGCTTTTCAACGCGACCGCGACCGTGTGGTGCATTCCGAAGCTTTCCGTAAATTAGAATATAAGACCCAGGTCTTTAGTATTTTCGAAGGCGATTATTACCGCACCCGCCTGACCCACACCATTGAAGTGGCCCAATTGGCCCGCACCATTGGCCGCAATTTACGCCTTAATGAAGATTTAATTGAAGCCATTGCTTTGGCGCATGATTTAGGCCATCCGCCATTTGGCCACGCCGGGGAAGAAGCCATTGATGCCATGGTGCGCCAGGCCAACCCTAAAGGGTTTAACCATAATTTACGTTCCTTTGAGATTGTCACCAAATTTGAGAAGAAATACCCGCATTTCAATGGCCTTAATTTGACCCGTGAGGTGTTAGTCGGTATTTTGAAACACCAGACCATTTATGATACGCCGGGCGGTGAGGTATACCGCAAATATAAAGAGGGCCCCACACTCGAGGCCCAGATCGTCGACATTGCCGATTCCTTGGCTTATTTGAACCACGATGTGGATGACGGCCTGGCGTCGGGGTGCATTTGCGAAGAAGATTTGATGAGCAGTGCCTTGTGGCAGAAGGCGGTGAAGAAAATCGGAGGCCAGGGAGCGCAAAGCAACCGGGAGATGTTCCGTTACCAAGTAGTGAAAGAATTGATCGACATGCAAGTCAAAGACTTGCTGGCCGCGACCGACGCTAAATTAAAAGAATTCAATTTCAAGTCTGCGGCTGAGGTCAAGAAGAGTAAAGAATATGCGGTTGGCTTTTCTAAAACCATGAAAGAAGAACGCGATTTCCTGCAGGGGCTTTTGAATGAAAAGCTCTATCATCATTGGCGGGTCGAACGCATGACTTTCAAGGCCCGCCGCATTTTGACCGACCTTTTTGAAGTGTATTTAAAAAACCCCATGCAATTGCCCTATGCGATTTACCCGCGCGACGTGAAATTCACCGAGTCCCAGAAATACGAATTGATCGGAAATTATATCGCCTCGATGACAGACCGTTTTGCCATCGATGAGCATAAGCGTTTGTTTGACCCATACCAGAAGGTGTGATGAGCCAAAATCTTTTACCTAATCCAGCCAAACGTTACCGCCTGGTCCTCTCGGCGGTGCATATGGTCTATCGTTTGGTCAATTCCACGTATTCCGTCGATGAATTGACCTTGCGCCTGACCCGCCTGTTATGCCAGTTTATCCGGGCCAGTTCCGCTGTTGTTTATATCCTTGATGCATCCAAGCGCCATATTGTGATGGTGGCCAGTTTTGATAATCAGATCAATGTGTTGCTCGATAAACCGAGCCAGTTAAAAGACATTCCACCCGAGGTGGTTTCCGTCACGCGCGGGGCATCGATCTTTACGGCCACCTGCATCGGCCTGCCGCTTATTGCCGACGATTATGTGGGGGCCATTTTTGTGCGCCGCCAGAAAAATGAGACCCCTTTTGATGAATTCGACCGCGAGATGCTCGGGGTCTTCGCCGAGCAGGCCGTGACCGCCGTCAAGAACTTGCAATTATTGCGCGACCATGAGCAGGTTATTTTAGGCAGCATCGAGTCGATCGGAAATTTATTGAAGAAACAGTCCCGCCTGGGGTTGACGCACGCACCCGCTTATATGGAAGTGGTAAAATTATTAGGCGAGCAATTAAAAGTCAGCCACGAGGGGATGAAGCAGTTGGAATATGCCAGCCTGCTGCATGATATCGGTGTCATCGACGTGCCTTATGATGTGTTAGCCAAGCGCGATCAATTGACACCGGAGGAATTTAAATTAATCCGTAATCACACCGCGCATAGCGTCGCGCTGATCAAACCCGTGGTGTTCTTAAAACCGGTATTGCCGATCATTTTATATCATCATGAACGCTATGACGGCACCGGTTATCCGTCGGGGTTGAAGAAAGAACAAATACCTTTAGGTGCCCGCATCATCGCTCTCGTCGACGCTTTTGAAGCCATGGTGCAGGGACGTCCGTACCGCAGCGCTATCTCCGTCGATGAAGCCATCGCCGAGGTGACCCGTCACAGCGGCACGCAATTTGATCCTAAGATTGTCGACGCATTCCTCAAAATTGCCTCCCAAAGAAAAATCAGAAAATTGTTGTCATTGCTTAAAGTATAGAACTATAATGCCTTTTAGTTCCCGGTTGTGCGGGGAAGATGACACGTATTCTTAATTAAATTATTATTTAATCTTATCCTCCGGAATTATTCTTTATGAACATTAATTATAAGCAGCCGCAGTTCGAGCTTTTCCCAGCTAATTCAGCTACGTTAGAAGATGTAAACAAACCCCGGTTCCTTTTGGCGAATTTGACCCTGTCATTAGAAAGTCTTGTCATTTTATCCATTTTGGGTATAATGGTGGCACTTTTTTCGTTCTCGCTAGGGGTGGAGCAAGGCAAGCATTTGGCGGCCCAAGCCCTGGATGAGCGTGTCGCTGCGGCCTGGAATGTGGGCGCGCGCAAAGCTGCTATTCCGGTGGTGGCGCCTAAACCAATGGTAGTTGCACCGTTGGCCATGGGTCATGCTAAAACAGTGGTTGGGATGCGTGGTAATGCGGGTTTTGTCACACCTGTGGCCAAGCCGCTGGTAAAGCCTGTAGCAATGCCGATAGGTGGTAGTATCACCGTGCAATTGGCCACCTACAAGAACGAGAGCTATGCCAAACAAGAGGCGATCGACATAAAAGCCAAAGGTTACCCGGCATTTTTGCTTAAAAAGGGTGATTATTGGTTTGTTTGTGCCGGGCGATTCACCTCTTTAGATGGCGCCAATTTATTTTTAAAAAAGATTCAAGCGAAATACCGCGGGAGTCAAATAAGGAGATTTTAACATGTCGTTACATCCGTCGTTAAAGATTGATAAAGCCAGTGTTACGCAACGTACTGTACAAACCCGTATTGAGCGTATCAAAGAATTGATGAAAAAAGGCCTGTGGAAAGATGAAACTTCAGTGACTGGTCTTCCTAAGACCAAGATCGTCCGCGTTAAGGCCAAGAAGAAAGTCAAAGAAGCTGCTGAAGGTGAAGCCGCTCCCGCAGCCGGCGCAGCCAAACCTGCCGCAGGCAAGCCCGCTGCTAAACCCGCAGCTGGCGCAGCTAAAAAATAGTTGATCAGATGAAAATTCTTCAACGGATTTGCTCGTCGGTATTCCTGGTGATTGCGTTAAACGCGCAAGGATATGCCGATGAGCATTTTCCTTTTCTGGGGGAAGTCTCCCGTGAATCGGTGAATATCCGTGCCGGTGCCAATACCAATTTTGAGAAATTAGATAAGCTGGCCCATGGGACCCAGGTTGTGGTGGTGTGGCATGTGTATGAGTGGTATAAAATCCAGTTACCGGCCACCTCCAAAGCGTATATCCGTGCAGATTATTTAAAATTACAGGACGGCAGTTCCATCGTCCAGGTCATCGGGGACAAGGTCAATGTGCGGGCGCGTGCCGATAGCGAGTCTGCGTCGCTTGGGCAAATGACCAAAGGCCGCTTTGTTAAAGTGGTCGAAGAAAAGAATGGTTGGTGCCTGATTGAGCCAACCGTCGGTATCGTGGGTTTTGTGCATCAGGATTTTTTAAGCGTTAAATCGACAGAGGTACCGGCGGGGTTGCTTACCCAACCATTAACGGAAACTTCAGTTGTTACGGCGGTTGCCCCACCTGCTCCGGCGGCGGCTGTCGTTGAGAAGCCCCAGGAGCCTATCCTGGCGGTCAAGGGACGGTTGGAATCTTTGAGCGCCCAGGTGCAGGGTCAGCCGCGTTATCAATTGGTCATTGACGGTAAACCGGCCTATTATTTGCAGGACGACAATGTGCCGATGAATCATTTCGCCAATGCCATGGTCGACGTCGAGGGGCATGTCGTCAGCAGTAAGTCGCAGGCTCAGGCCACGTACCCATTGGTCCATATCACCAAAATCAAACTCATACTCTAGAGGTTTGTCATTCCCGTGAAAACGGGAATCCAGACACAGGATAAATATGCTCGATGTCGTATTGCTGATTATTTTTGCGGTAGCACCGGCCATTGTGCTGCATGAATTTGCCCATGGGTGGGTGGCTTATAAATTGGGGGACACGACGGCCAAGGACCAGGGGCGTTTGACCTTAAATCCCATCAAGCACATCGACCCCGTCGGCAGTATCATTGTCCCGGGTGCTTTTTTCTTCATGCATTATTTTGGGCTAACCAAGTCCTTGATTTTATTCGGGTGGGCTAAGCCGGTACCGGTTAATTTCCGTCATTTGCGTAATCCCCGCTGGGGCATGATGCTGGTGGCGGCAGCCGGCCCTTTGGTCAATGTCATTTTGGCGTGGATTTGTGTTAGACTAATAGCATTGCCGTTTTTGTCCGGCATTGATTATATTCTGGGTTGGGCTATCTTGTTTAATTTGACATTAGCGGTGTTTAATATGGTGCCGATACCGCCGCTGGATGGCTCGCGCATTGTCACAGGCCTTTTGCCGGCCAATCTGGCGTATGAGTACAACCGTTTGCAGCCGTGGGGATTCGTGATCGTCGTTGTTCTGATGCAAATGGGCATGTTAAAGTTCTTGTACCCGGTGATTAGTCAATTGGGTTATTTGATCGGTGTAGAAATATGATGCAGAAAATTAAAGTGGCTTTAAAAGATAATCCCTATGCCATCGCCATCGGCCATGATGTGTTAAGCGCCTTTCCCCAGCAGCTTAAGGGTTTGGGTTTAGGCAAAGATGCGGTGATTGTTTCTCATGCCATGATACAGCGTTTGCACGGCAATAAATTGGCCGCAGCCTTACGCAAAGCCGGTTATACGGTGAAATTTTTAAATGTACCCGAAGGGGAGAAGAGTAAAAGTGCCGCCTGCGCTTTATCTTTGATTGAACATATCGCGGCCTATGATGTTGATAAGAAGATTTTTGTTGTTGCCTTGGGTGGTGGTGTGGTGGGGGATTTGGCCGGTTTTGTGGCGGCCATCTATAAGCGCGGCATCCCTTATGTGCAAGTACCGACGACGCTGCTGGCTCAAATCGATTCTGCCATCGGCGGCAAGACGGCCATTGATCTTAAAGCAGGTAAAAATCTGGTTGGTGCGTTCCATCAGCCTAAACTTGTTTTTACCGATACTAAAGTGTTAAAAACATTGAGTCAGCGTCAGATCACCAATGGTTTGGCCGAAGCGGTTAAATACGGTGTGATCAAGGATGCGGCTTTATTCACGTATATTGAAGCCAATCATGCCAAGTTCCTTAAAGGTGATCCGGCTGTTTTAACACATATTGTCAAACGCTGCGCTCAGATCAAAGCGGATGTGGTAGCGGCTGATGAAAAAGAGACCAAGGGCTTGCGCACCATCTTGAATTTCGGCCATACCGTCGGGCATGCGGTGGAAGCGGCGGCCCGGTATGATCAATACCATCATGGTGAAAGTGTCGGATTAGGGATGCGGGTGGCGGCACGTATTTCAGTCGCCATGGGTCTTTTGAAAGCAGCGGATGAAGCGCGCATCAATGCATTGATTACTGCCGTGGGTTTGCCTGAACGTATTGAAAAAGTAAAATTAGCTGAAATATTACAACGTATGCGTCACGACAAAAAATTTGTAGCCGGTCAAAACCGTTTTGTCTTAGCCCGCAAGATCGGCCTCGTAGAAGTAGTCCCCAACATCCCCCTACCCCTAATCACCCAAGCCATCCAAGCCTACTTCTAATTCCAGACACCTAGAGTAATTTAATTATTTGCTGCGGATAGCTCGAGTAAAAAAGAGTTAAGTGATGTTGTTTGCTCCACGGGATATTTTTGTCCCTGTTGTCTTTCTGGACAACAGGGACAAGTGTATTTGCAATAGTATTTCCGTCTGCGTCGGTTTACAGTTATTTTACCCAAGGCATCCTACAAGAGCTTGATT
>CAZBJT010000102.1:0-5949 GCA_964492215.1 uncultured Planctomycetales bacterium
AAAATCCTCCTTAATAATGCGGTCTTTTTCATAAGGTGAAAGGTTAACCCATTGATCTTCATCAGGCACAGCCAAAGAGGCTAAAAAATATTTAATGAGTTTCTTATAACTATGGTATTTTTCTTCATTTGTGAGAGCTTCATCACCTTTAGCGGCGATAAAATCAAATTTAAAAGGATTTTCAGGATGGATGACCATGCCTTTTAAATGCGCAGGATTAAATCGAGGACTTAAATCCACCATCACGCCGGGCTTGGGCAAGACAAACTCTTGGGCTTGCACAGGCATAGGCCCTAAGCTATTTATCAAAAAAGCGGCAATAATGAAGGTCACTAATGGGGCTCTCATATACTATAAATATGGCATATAAAAATCCCGGAAACAAGGGCGCTGGGCAGGTTTTCGGAAAGCGGTACCTAGGGACAAAAAAAGGGACACGTAACGAGTACATGTCCCTTTTTTTACGTAATTAAATTACGTTAGGTGTCTGGAATTATTGGAATTATTTAGCGGCGTTAACGATCGGTTGTGTCATCGGTTTAGGATCTTCGACTTTAACCGTTGCTTAGTCAGCAGCCGGTGTTGCTTTTTGCGCGCTGGTCAACGGCAGTTTAACATTTTTCATCAAAGAACGGTCTTTATGTGATGAACCAACCGCCAAAATCAGCGAGGTCACGATAAACATGGCCGCTAAAATACTGGACAGGCGCACCATGAATTGATTGGTCTGCGTACCAAACATGGATTCAGCTGATGAAAAACCTTCCGTTAAACCACCACCCCGGCCGGCTTGCATCAAAATGGTGATGACAAGCAAAATACAAACAACAATGTGCAGAAAAACGATGAAACCCATGTAGACTCCTGTGTTATGTTTTTTTAGCAGCTTTAATGATGGCTGCAAATGAAGGTGCTTTTAAACTGGCTCCGCCCACCAAGGCCCCGTCGATATCCGGCTGGCTGATTAATAAAGCCGTGTTCTCCGGTGTCACAGAACCGCCGTATTGGAGGCGCACGCTGTTGGCAATTTCAGCCCCGAACATCTTCCCTAATAAACCACGGATAAAAGCGTGTACTTCCTGGGCCTGCTCTGGTGTGGCCGTCTTACCCGTACCGATCGCCCATACCGGTTCATACGCGATCACGATCTTTTTCATCTCTTCGACCGTCAAATCTTTTAAAGAACCTTCGCAATGGTCCTTGATCACATCAAATGTTTTATTGGATTCGCGCTGGGCTAAGTTCTCACCGACACAGACAATCGGCGTGAGGCCATGGGTCAATGCCGCACGGATGCGCTTATTGACCGTCTCATTGGTCTCACCGAAATACTGGCGGCGTTCGGAATGGCCGATGATCACATACTGCACGCCGAAATCTTTAAGCATAGGAGCACTGATCTCGCCGGTAAAAGCACCGCTGTCCGCCCAATACAAATTCTGGGCGCCTACGGCTATATTGGTTTCGGTGAGCGCTTCACTGACACTTTCAAGCGAAGTGAACGGCGGGCAAACCACAATATCCACACCTGTCACATCAGCCACGTCACGTTTAAGCTCTTCTACCAATTGCAGGGCTTCACGGGAGGTCTTGTTTAATTTCCAATTACCAGCAATGATCGGTGTTCTCATAAATATCCTTGAATTAATTGGTGACTGTCACCATTTATTTTTTATCATTCAATGCCGCGATGCCGGGCAAAGTTTTGCCTTCTAAGAATTCCAGTGATGCGCCGCCGCCGGTTGAAATGTGCGTCATTTGATCTTCCAAGCCGAATTTAGCCACGGCTGCGGCTGAATCACCGCCGCCGATGATGACGGTGGTGTCTTTTAAAGTGGCTAAATAATCAGCAATGGCGCGCGTCCCTTTTTCATAGGCGGCACGCTCAAACACACCCAATGGCCCATTCCATACAACGGTCTTGGCTTTGGCAAGGATGGCTTTATAACGTTCGCGTGTTTTAGGGCCGATATCAAGGCTTTCCCACCCGTCGGGGATGACATCGGAAATTTTGCAATCATCACTGGTGAAACTTTGGGTAATGACGAAATCAGTGGTCAAGGCCATTTCCACACCGGCTTTTTTGGCTTGCTCCAATAAATCACGGGCCATGTCAACCTTGTCCTTCTCTAATTTGGAATTGCCGATGCCAATGCCTTGCGCCTTTAAAAACGTATAAGCCATGCCGCCCCCAATGATGATGCTGTCGGCTTTGGGGATCAAATTCTTGATCAATTCAATTTTATCGGAAACCTTGGCCCCACCTAAGATCACAACCAGCGGACGCTTAGGTGTATTGATGGCATTGCCTAAATATTCCAGTTCTTTTTCGATCAGGAAACCTGCCACCGACGGTAAATAAGCCGTGATGCCGGCTGTCGAGGCATGGGCGCGATGCGCTGTACCGAATGCATCATTCACATACACATCGGCCAGGGACGCTAATTCTTTGGCAAAAGCAGGGTCATTTTTCTCTTCTTCTTTATGGAAACGTAAGTTCTCTAATAAGACCACACGCTCGCTGGATTTGGCAATGGCGTCTTTGACCGGCTGGCCGATGCAATCATTCAATAATAACACTTTCTCTTTTAAGACGTCCTGCAGGCGCTGGGCCACAGGCTTCAAAGAAAATTCTTTTTCAAAACCAGCACCCTTAGGACGGCCCAAATGGCTCATCAAAATCACTTTGGCCGCACCTTGGGCCAATGCATACTGGATGGTCGGCAAAGCAGCGGTGATGCGACGATCATCAGTGATATTAAAATGCTCATCTAGGGGAACATTGAAATCGACACGAATAATGACTTTTTTACCCTTAACGGAAATATCTTTGATGGTTTGCTTGTTCATATCTCTCCTTGAATATTTACCTTAAAAACCGCCCTATTATACAGGCGATCTTGTTTTTGTCAATTTGCTGTCCACGTCTGCCACCGCCAGCACAAAACCCATGACCACCCATAACAAATTCCCCAACTGCACCGAATAGAACGTGGTGTCAAAAAAGATCTGGATAAAATACCCGATGAGGGCGGCCAGGGTGCCGATCAATACCTGTTTTAATAAAAGGTCCTTCATTTGGCTTAAGCGTTTAAAACAATAACAAAGCACGACAATGATCAAATAAAGAAAAGCAAATAACCCCAAAATCCCCGTCTCAGCCGTCATCTGCAAATAACAATTATGCGAGTACCCGCCTCCCCACACCGTCGGGTATTGCAAAGCGACTTTGGAATATGTATTTAATCCGGTGCCAAGCACGGGTGCGGTCTGGATGATCTTCATGGCCTTGCGCCAGTATTCCGACCTGCCGTCCCCGCCGGTATTGCCGATCGTATCTAAAATAATATCGGTGAAACTGCGCGTTTTAGGCACGACCTTTTCCGGGGGAAGCGGCTTTGGGGCTTCGACCGGTGGAATTTTGAGCAACGGGGCTTCAACTGATGGGGATGGGGCACTGGTCACAACCTTAACCGGAACTTGTTCGGGTTCAACCACCATCGTTTGTGCGACTTTATCCGTCACCAATGTCACATGCCGCACCGATTTAAGCGCCGGCAAAAATACAAAGAAGAATATAACAAAAACCACAAAGCTCGGTAATCGTAATTTAGGAAACATGAGGAAAAGCATCAAAAGCTCGAGGCAAAATGCCAGCCAGGCACTGCGGGAATAGGTCAATAACAGGCACCACAACACCACACCCAATAAAACGAGCAGCCCCGTGATCAACCATTTTTTCTGCCTTACTTTTGAATACCAGCAGCCCACCATGGTCGTAAAGAATATAGGGAAAACCACAATTAAATACGCCCCGAAATCATTGGCATGCCTTAAACAGGAAGACACCCTTTCCCCCGAGAATTCCGTGCCCCGCAAGAAATCTTTGCCGAAAAAATACTGGCTTAACCCGCTTAAAGCAACAGCCACGGCAGATGCCCCAAAGGCAAATAAAAACGCATTGATGTGGGATTTTTTCTTTAAAGCATCATGGATACCAACGGTCAAAAACACCGCTTCCAAGACTTTCCCAAAAAAAGCCCAAATGCTCAAAATACGGTCTTGACTGAATAATAAGGAAAGAAAGATGACAATAATGTAAATCACCAAAGGCAGGTATAACACATGCTTACGCGGGATCAAACTCCGCCAAAAAATGCGGCTGAACGCTTCCTGCCTGATGGCAAAATTGGCATCTTTTAAAGACGGGCTGATGATGGCTTCATGCGCCAATGTCAGCTTTTTCAGCAGGAAAATAAAAATCACCAAGGCCGCAAAGCTTTCGATCAAGGCAATGGAGATCGGCAAAACGAGGATCAAGGCACAACTGGCAAAAACACCCCAGCGGTCCAAGGCCCCCATATTCAAAGGTTTAATCGCCATATCAGAAATTTATCACCTTGATTCCTACGTCTCAATAAGGGAATTCTTTTTATACCAGGCAATCGTCTTGCGCAAACCGGTCTTAAAATCGGTCTTGGCGGTAAAACCAAACTCTCGCTTTGCTTTTGATGTGTCTAAACACCGGCGCGGCTGACCATCCGGTTTTGTCGCGTCCCATACAATCTTTCCTTTAAAGCCGGTGAGATTGGCAATCAATGTCACCAGGTCTTTGATGGTGATCTCAAAACCAGCCCCCAAATTCATCGGTTCGGGTTTATCGTATTTCTCCGCCGCCAGGATAATGCCGCGGGCTGCGTCCTCAACATATAAAAATTCACGCGAGGCTTTTCCTGTTCCCCAAACGCAAATATGGTCTTCTTTGTTATTTTTAGCATCCAGGCATTTTTTGATCAAAGCCGGAATGACATGCGAAGACTTAGGGGAAAAATTATCGCCAGGTCCATACATATTGACAGGCAAAAGATAAATTGAATTAAATCCGTATTGTTGACGGTAGGCCTGGGATTGCACCAGGAGCATTTTCTTGGCCAACCCGTAAGGGGCATTGGTTTCTTCAGGATACCCATTCCAAATATCTTCTTCTTTGAACGGCACCGGTGTAAATTTGGGATAGGCACAAATGGTACCCAAAGCCACAAATTTATTTACCTTAGTTAAGCGCGCCTGCTCCATAAATTCAACACCCATGATCAAGTTCTCATAAAAGAACTTTCCCGGATTCTCACGGTTGGCACCTATCCCTCCCACCGATGCAGCGAGGTGGAAAATCAGGTCGGGGGACGTGCTCTTCAAGAGCTTTTTGATATGGTCGGATTTCCTTAAATCGTATTCTTTACTGCGAGGGACAAAAAGTTTCCGGCACCCTTTAGTTTTAAGCTGGCTGCAAAGAACTCTCCCTAAAAAACCTGATCCTCCGGTCACTAAAACGCGCTTATCCATCCAAAAATTATTCATTATGGCCATCACCTGTCTTTGTACTGGTTTTTGCTCCTGCGTTGCCTTTTAGGCCGTACACCATTTTGTGCACATTGTCCATGTCACTATCGACCATCATACGCACCAATTGCTGGAATTTGACTTTGGGCTTCCATTTCAAGACCTTGCGGGCCTTGGATGCATCACCCAAAAGCAAATCGACCTCGGTGGGCCGTAAATAACGCTTATCAAGGGCCACATATTTGCGCCAGTCCAATTTAACATAATCAAATGCTTCTTGTAAGAACTCTTTGACCGAATGTGTTTCACCAGTGGCGATCACATAATCCTCCGCCTTGGACTGTTGAAGCATCAGCCACATGGCCTCCACATAGTCGCCGGCAAAACCCCAATCACGTTTGGCGTCGAGGTTTCCTAAATATAATTTATCCTGCAAGCCATGCTTAATGCGCGCTAAGGCCATGGTGATCTTGCGGGTCACGAATGTCTCCCCGCGACGGGGCGATTCATGGTTGAACAGGATACCATTGCAGGCAAACATATTGTAAGCTTCCCGGTAATTGACCGTCATCCAGTAGGCATAGACCTTGGCGGCGCCGTAGGGGCTGC
>CAZBJT010000103.1:0-5948 GCA_964492215.1 uncultured Planctomycetales bacterium
TCACTTAAATCAGCCACTAAACCGGCCTTGATAAAATCAGCGAAAATAGATTTTTTATCGAGGATACCGTAAATATCCGGAAGCACATTGGCTTGGGCGGCGGCGATTACTTTTTGGGAATAGGCATCTGACGGAGCGAATAATTCTAAGGTAATTTCAATGCCGGTTTGCTGCTTATATTGCTCTGCTAATTTAAGGAGGGTTTCGTGGCGGTCGGTCATCCAATGCCAAATAAGGAGCTTATTGCTGGGTTGCGGAGGTTTGGAACAACCGGTTAAAACAGCCAGCAAAAGGCACAAACACAAACTGAGGCATTTACGCATCCGGACTCCCGATTAAGATTGTGTTAAGGTAAATAGATGAAATAGAAATTTAACACAGCAGCTAGGCATGGTCAAGTAAGATTTACATCAATCCCGGGAAATACATGATGAGCTTTAGTGGAGAAAATGACTACGTGTAAGATAAGAGTTTAAGGTTTTTAAAATAATCACGGTAAAAGCCGCGATCGGATGTAAGCAACCGGTCTGCGTGTTTAACCGCGTGGGCTGCTACCATAAAATCCGCCAAAACACGTTCCCTACGGCCGGCATGCCGGGCCCGGTAGCGGCGCCATATTTCCCCTGACAATCCCAAAGCCTGGGTAGAGGAACGCATCAACTGAATACCGAAATCCGCACATAAACGGTCCACTTCGTCCTCCGACATGCCCGCGCACATTTCCGCGTAGACAATTTCACCGATGATCAATTGCCCTTGCGACGCGGCCAAAGCCAAGGCATTAATGGCTTTCTCTTGCTGACTGAGCACGTCAATCAATACGTTCGTGTCGATTGCCGTGATCATCCCCGTAAATCCTCAAGCAACTGTTTGGTATTTTTGATCCCTTGCGGCCATTGGTAGCGGTATTTGCGGGCAAGTACAACGAATTTTTCTTTGAGGCCTTTTTTCACCAAAATAATCTTGCCATTGTCTTCTTTAAATTCCACTTCCTGCCCGGGCAATATCCCGAACCTGTCCCGCAAAGCTTTAGGGATGACGATTTGGCCTTTGGCATTGATAACCATAAGTATTACCTCCTTAGTAATACGTATTACGTTATAAGTATAGCATTCGCGGCATGGAAGTCAAGCGTCTTAGAATCACTCTTCAGACCCGATCAATTCCAATAAATGCACGGACTCTATTTGTTTGATCCTGGGCTCAACACCCTGAATAGATAGTTGCGCCCAGTTTTGATGGTCGGCAGCAAGTGGCATGCCTTTGGTATCGCGCTTAATGGCCAGATCCAAATGTTGTGCATTCATATCAATACCGCCCACGGCCCTGGCATTTTTAATCTGATCGTTCCCCAACATGGCCGCACTAACAAATGCCTCTTCTGTAATTTGTTTGCCTACACCAGGACCTGGAGCAGGCGGGACATCAACATTATCGCCACCTCCTCCATCCGGGGACTCACCCATAAAAATCGCTGCATCCCATGCGCGCGACCAAGAAGGTAACAATACCTCATTTTCGCCTAACGAAGCAAAAATGGTGACCGGATCATCTTTAAGAGCCGTATCCTCCACTATAAATCCTTTTGTCAGCCGTGTGTCTAAAACACTTGTTTCTGGATTAAAAGGATTAAGATTACTTAAAATAAGCACACTGCCAATTTGCTTCGGGCCAAACACATTGACCATTTCCTGACCTAGGGCATACATTGATTCCCATGGCCGTTGCTGTTTATAAAAATGCTCCTTAGCCGCAATATACCCATTGGTCAGCATGATCACTTTGGATAATTTATCTGGATCCTGGTCTAATTGACGCTTGATTTTATTGGCCCTGCGCTCATCCTCCAAATACCCAATATACCCTTCCGCACCAATACGGCCATAATACATAAATTTATATCCGGAATTCTTTAGGAGTCTCAAAAATTCTCTTAAATCATCGGTTTCTCCAAAGCCCCAATTAAGAGATTCTTTTATAATTCCATCTTCGTCAGCATCTGTCTTAGAATCAATGAACTTCTGCAACAAATCTTTATCGCTTTCTTCCAAAGGTACCGCAATGTGTTTGATATTCCATCCTTCTGTTTTTAATGTATCTAATACCCCAACGAACTGCTCATACGGCAATAGGCTTGAAATCATGTTGCTAACCATAAGGATTCTTTTATTCTTTTCTAAGATCTTCCTAAATACATCCGCCATCGGCACAGCATGACCTTCAATCTTCTTTCTGAATGCTTTGAAATCTTCTTCTGTTCTTTCATTCTTCACCACTGTTTCTACATGATGCCGTAACCTCTCAGTTGAAATGCTTTCTTCCGGAGGTGCAGGGATATTGGGAAAATCCTGTAACTCCGCACGTATATTTCCCGTGTTTAAATACATCCTCATTTGCTCCAACTTACCGCTTAAGGTTACAGGTATTTGCGACAAATGCCCATCATCCATGGCTTTAATAATATTTACCCAAATATTTGCTAACCTCAAGAATATGTATTTTAATTGGGGGTTGTCATAATGCTGGTCCATCTCCTGCTCAATAATCGTTTGTGATCTTGCAAGCACAGCCTCCATTTTCTGAAATACAACAGGGTCTTTCTCAGCAGATTTTAAATTTGCCTCTAATTCATTACTTAAAGCCATGATTACCATCAACCTCGAAGGTTTAGTCAAATGATCATCTACGATGGTCAATACGCGTTGATCTTGCAAACCTAATGGGATCAAGGCAAGAGCTATGACAAGTTTAAAATGCTCATCCTCTTTGGCGCTGCCTATTATTTTATGATAGAGACTCAATAACTTCTCAAGGGCTATCTCTCTAGGGTAATGCTGCATAAGACTGCCTAAAACAGAAAAACGCCCTTTCATCTTTTCTACATCAATCCGGTCAAGATAATGCCTAAACTCTTCTCCTTTTAAGTATGATCTGACAGCTTCTACTTTGTCCTTCATCCCCACAGGAATGTCAGGTAAAGCTCCATTATCCATCATATGAATAAGATTCAAACAATTCTCTGCTTGCGCAAGGGCCAGGCGTTGTGAAGGTTCATCACTTTGATTGATACCCATTTCAATAATCTTTGAAGACCGGATAAGAGTAGCCTCTATGTTAGCCCACACTTTTGGATTCATGCGGCGAAATGTCAAACTAACCATCTGTTCATTATTCAAAGCATCCATTACCCAATTCCGAAAGGGATGTGTACCTATAAAAAGATAGTCATCGACTACAGCCAATACCCTGGGATCTTGAAGGTCCAATCGCACTAATACATGAACAAGGGCAGCTTTAAAGATTTCATCCTCTTCTGTTTTGACCGTCATTTTTCCATAAATATCTAATAATTTCTCAACTGCCTTTGCGCTTTTCAAATATCTATGCGTAACAAATACACCGAAAATCATTCCCAAGGCTGCAAAACGTTCCTCTGGTTTTTCCAAGAAAGGAAAAAAAGCCGGCAGTTCCGGCCAATCTATAGATTCATTCTGAGCTCCTTTTGAATTATCTGCTTCCGGAGCCATGGCCGCATCGGCTGTTATCTTAGGTATCTGCGGTTGTATGGCTTCGCGGGCCGTGGGCCATCGCAGCGGAGATAGATCAAAGGTGCACTTGAAAGCATACTTCGAAGGTAATTGATTATTTTGGGCTGACGGCAGCATGGCCCGGCTGCCGGAATTAATATGTAATTGGGCCGCGCTCAAACCAACTGCACCGCCTGAAAAATATTTGCGCGGAATGAGCTCACCAGTAGCCGGGTCGGGCTCTTCTTTAATAAAGTTGAATGCCCCTTTTTTAAACATTTCCAAATATTGGGTATAAATCTTGTGCTGATCATAACTGCCTTTAAATTTAACACCCGCCACCTTACCCTTGTCCGTGTAGATGGTGCCTAATAAAGAATCTTTCAAGCGCTTCTTAAACCATGTGGCCAAGATCATGCAATTGTAAATCTGGCGCAATTGTGCAAAACTTTCGCCTTCATTGACCTCTTTTTCTAGGGCGGGGATAACGATTTCGCGGATGATTTGAGAAGCAAAAACATCCGCGTCATTGCGAGCCGGAGGCGAAGCAATCTTGTTAATATTGGATTGCTTCGTCGTTTCACTCCTCGCAATGACACTGGATGCATTTCTTTCCATCGCCAGATAATCCTCTTCTAACATGACCTTTAAATGCCTTTCAACCACAAAGACATGATTGCCATGTTCCCACACCGTAGCTTTATCCGGCATGATCCAGACTTTATTGAAGGTGTTGATGGGGATTTCGGTGGTACCGAATTTGGCCCGGGCCTGATTGTAAATTTTAGACCAGAATACTTTACCTAACTGTGTGTCCGGGTGGATCAATGAAGAGGTCATTTGCTTGAGGACATAATCTTGCCCCAGCAAATCCCTGCCCATGAGAGTTTGGCCGAAAGATTGAGGAATGATGCGGTTTTTTTCATAGGGACTTAAATTGACCCACATATCCTGTTCAGGGACGGTCAATGACGCCAAGAAGTATTTGATCATCTTGAGTGATTCATCCCTTATGCCTGGATCCCCGATTTTCGAGGATGATACGGGTGAAGAAGGTTCAATGATAAAATCAAATTGCAGGGGATTTTCAGGATGAATACTTAGGCCTTTGACCATGACCGTAATAGATGCTGATACTGGAACAGTGATCGTAGGAAAACCCACAACCTCATCGGCCATTAAAGGCACGGGGCCTATGGAAAAGGCAAAAAAAGCCCCTATCAGAAGGGTATTGAAAAATCTTCGCATGATATAAAAGTATAAACTATAAATAAAAGAAATGCTACCAAGGATGGTTTCTACGCTAATACGACCTTAAAGTCTACATCTTGAGTGATAAGGCTGCGTTTAATGCGGATAGCATCGCCATTGATGGGTTCAAACTCAATGGCATGGCCATTGGCCAGGACTTCTTTGATTTGATAGGTACCGGCATCCAATTTTTTGGGATTATGATAGGTGACGCTGATATGTTGACCGGCAAATTGGCAGGTGACTTGGGCCATGCCTCTTTTATTGAACTGCTCTTTGACTAAATGCGGGGCCAATACCAAGTCCCCCCTATGGCCGCGCACGCCGAAGACTTTGACCAATTGGGTCAACACCATCCAGCTGGCGGAGCCGGTCAAATAATGGTACATGCCGCGCCCTTCTGAATCAAAATATTCAGGGATACCGGGATAGATCTTGGATTTGGCAGAACCGGCCATGCGGAAAATGGAACGCATGACTTCATGGCCTTCGCGGGCAAACCCGCGTTCATAAAGCGCATAGCCGTACATCACGATCATGTGACTGAAAAAAGCACCATTTTCTTTGGTGCCGTAAGCAAAACCGAAAGCGCGGCCTAAATCCAAATAATGACGCAAGGCAAAATCTGTATTCAGGCGATAGCCGCCTAACTTCGGGTCTTTGAGGAATTTATTAACGCTGGTGATGACCGCTTCAACTTCCTGCGGGGTTGCCAAACCGCTCATCACTGAAAACACCTGGCCGGTCAAGGTCATGCGCACAGTGCCGTCGATCAAACCCTCGACGCGTTGGGCCTTATTGTCATAATAACCATTGAACCATTCATAGGATTTGCCGTTTTGCTTGACTGTTATTTTTTCATGGCGGCGGATATGTGCGAATATCCAGTGACCCTTGGTGCGCAAATCACGCGCCACCTGGGCGATGGTCACGTCTACGGTCTCGCCGCTCACGGCCGGCTGCACATTGTGAAAATATTTACCGAAAAGATGGTCGTGTTTTTCTTGGGCATGATCATAATTAACCGGCTTCTCGCCTAGGGTGTCTAATAAAATCAATAGCTCTTTAGCGAGGCGGATCTTTTCAATCTTTTTATGGCGGCCTAAGTCTTCGATGAAATCGGCTATCTTCAATAAATTGCCGGCGTAAAATGAGGCAAAGGCCACGGAT
>CAZBJT010000104.1:0-5936 GCA_964492215.1 uncultured Planctomycetales bacterium
CTCTTTAGCGGGTATCATTTGGTCAGATTTCGGTACCTTAAGCAAGGCTGGTATCAATTGGAATGACCTCAATGTGTTAAGCCGCACCGGTGTTAATTGGTCTGACTTAAATGTGATGACTGACAAGGGTATTAACTGGGCTGACTTCGGCGTACTCTCTAAGGCCGGCATTAACTGGACAGGTATTGATGCCTGGAGCAGGACCAATGTTAATTGGTCGGATTTAAGTTCCTTATCCAAAGCCGGCATTAACTGGAATGATTTCGGCTCTTTGACCAATGCAGGTATTAATTGGAATGACTTAAATGTCTTAAGTAAAACAGGCATTAATTGGAGTGACTTTAATGTCTTGAGCAAGACCGGCATTAATTGGGCCGATTTTGGTACATTGAGCAAAGCCGGTATCAATTGGTCGAATTTGGATGTCTTGTCCGATGCCGGTATTAATTGGAATGATTTGAATGTATTAAGCCGTACGGGCATTAACTGGGCTGATTTCGGATCAATGTCCAATAAGGGTATTAATTGGAGCAGCATTAGTAATTTATCCAATGCCGCCATTAACTGGAATGATATTCAAACCATGTCCGACACGGGTGTCAATTGGTTACGCATCGGCGATTTATCCAATGCCGGCGTCAACTGGCTCAGCATCAAACAATTAGGTGATGCAGGCATCAACTGGGCCTCTTTGGAACAAATTTCAAGTGCAGGTGTTAATTGGGATGGTATCGGTGTTTTAAGTAATGCCAATGTCAATTGGGGTGATCTCTCGGTATTAAGCAAATCCGGTATTAATTGGCAGGATATTCAGAAAGTATCTTTCACCGGTATCAATTGGCAGGATTTGAATCGCATGACCAATAGCGCTATCAATTGGACCAGCATCGGTTCTCTATCGACGAGTAATATCAACTGGAGCGGTATCACCACCTTATCACAAGCCAATGTCAACTGGAGCGGTTTAGGTCAATTGTCCACCAGCGGCATTAATTGGGACAGCTTGAGCGCCTTATCCACGTCCAATGTTAACTGGGAAGACGTCAATGTCGAAACCCATAGCGGCATCAATTGGGCAGATATCGGTTATATGACCCATGGCACCGTGAATTGGCAGGATTTGGGCAGTTCCAGCAGGGCTGGCGTCAATTGGGGCGGCTTGAATACTTTAATGGGTAATGTCACGACGGTAGTTACCCGCGTTGGTCAGAATGGTGACAGCACCAACGATACATTATTCGGCAAGCTGGAGTCCATTTCCACACAGGTTGCGGGTGTCTCACAAAGTTCAGATGTTGCGACCATCAAGACATCGGTAGATTCAATCGGCGATATATTAGGAACTATCAACGATACCATCGCTTCCCAGACCGTTATCGGTGATATCAAATCAGTTTCCGGTTTGATTGGAACGACCGCCGACACATCGGCCGTGACAAGTGTTTTTGGTAACTTAAGCACCATCAAGACATTCTCTGAAAAAGGTGAAGTACGTGCCGGCGCAGCCATAGGGCTTGTGCAAAGCATTTCCAAAGATCTTGGCGTCAATGGTGTCACGCCGGATATGTATACTAAATTGAAACAATTGGAAGTTGCTGTTACAGATATTCAAAAAGCCACCCAAACCCTGACCGCCGGTCAAGACAGCAGCAGCACCGGTTTTGTCAAACAGATGTTAGATGGCATGAACACGCTCTTATCCAGGGAAGCTAAGAAAGCCGGCTTGGAAGACACCATGACTGTTTCTCAATTGTCCGAGAAGCAGGCTAAGGATATGGAAAAGGTCAATGAGAAATTAGAGGAGATCACGGCTAAACTCGCTGCATTGCGTGAGGCCATGGATGTACAAGACGTTGTCGTCAAGACCTGGTTTGAAAGCGGAGATTAATGAGACAGACAGCCTGGGTACAACACATACGCGCGCTTGTCATCGGTGTTATCTTCTGCATGGGCATGGCATCACTGGCATCTGCTGATGTTTATGTCAATGTCATGGCGGTCAATGGTTCTTCTTCACCGAAGCAAACTGCCGTTAAACAAAACCTTCCTGGTGAATTAAAAGCCGAAGATATCCTGGATGCTAATGGATTACAGGTCGATTATGATTTCAATGATGGCAATTATTTTGTGCACGGCACTGTAAATTTAGAGCCTAAAGAATCTAAAACATTCAAGATTCGCGTCAGGGATCTCTGGAAAATCTCACCTGAGTATGTAAGTGATATCAAGAAGCAGATTGATGAGGGCTATGAAAGTGTGGGTAAGGTCCGTGACCCGCAAAAGGCCGAGCAATTAAGAAATAAGATCAATAGTAAGCTGGATTACATTGTCGATTTACAAAATGCCAAGTCTGACAGTGTTGAGAAACGCATTGATTCGTATCGTTCCTATAGCAAAGAGATCAAACGCATCCAGAATGATGCCTTGTCCGTCGATTATTGGCGCTCCGATCCGGGTAAAGAAGAACAGCAAAAGATCGTCCATTTCAATATTGAAGTAGAGAACCCTGCCACTAATCCCACCAAGGTGGTTAAAGAAAAGAATTATTTGCCGGGTGAAATAAAACCTGAGCATGTGGTCGAAGCTGAAGGTTTTGAAGTCCGCTACGATGAAGGCAAGCAGCAATCCTTTTTGTTTAAAGAAGAGGAGCTGACCTCAGGGCAGAAGAAAAAATACACGATCGGTATTCTCGACATTTGGACCATCCCCCAAAGGGACGTTGATTATTTACGCACCCGCTCGGCTTATGCCTACGATTTTCTTAAAGACTCTAAATTTGAGGCCAGCGCCAAGACCCTCTTGGATCGCGTTAACCTTAATTTAGCGAATATTGAAACGTCTCAGGCACAGAATTTGCCCATCATGGAGCATATCAGTTCTTTCAGGGCCAATACAAAGACCTATGCCGATGCCAAGCAGGATGTTGAGTCCATGGAAAAATTATTGTCTGTATTCCGTGAAGACCTCGATAAGAGCAAGGTTGATAATATCCTGCAGAAAATGCAGGCGCTCAAAGGGGTCAATGATGTTTCTAAAGCGGTATTTAGCAAGAAGTTTGAACAAACCACCACGTGGAGCTTTATCGGCTGGGTATTGGTATTTGTGGCATTGGTCACCATTATTAATCTTGTGATCTGGTTGATGCGTTCTAAGGAAACTAAGATAAAAGAAGAAGAGCCGGCCGCCAAGGTTGAAGCGCCTGCCAAACCGGCCCAGAAGTAATTTAGAAAAATGAGGTTTAAGCGATGAGCAGCAAACAATTACAATACACAGAAGTAGGTACGGTCAAATCGATGCGCGGCTGTATTGTCATCGTGTCTGGTTTCCGTAATTGCATGAACGGGCAGTTGATCAAATTCGGTTATGGTACGATCGGTATGATCTTAGGGTTTAATGAAACTGAAACCCAGGTGCTCGTCATTAAGGAAACTGAAAAGATCAAGACCGGTGATAAAGCCGTCGCTTCCATTGAACCGTTTGAAATGCCGGTGGGGGAGAAATTCATCGGGCGCATCATTAATCCTTTGGCCGAACCCTTAGATGGTTTAGGTGTTCTTGAACACGATAAAATGGCCCCGATTTTCCCTGAAGCACCGGCCATTCTGGTGCGCCAGCCTTTAAAGAAAACGTTGGAAACCGGCATTAAAGTCTTGGATGCCATGATCCCCATCGGTTTTGGTCAGCGTGAATTGATTTTAGGCGATAAAGGTACGGGTAAGACCACCTTTGTCACCGATACTATTTTGAATCAGAAGGACACTGGGGTCATTTGTATTTATTGCGGTATCGGTAAGCCGCGTTCTGCGCTGGCCAAAGTCGTGCAATTATTTAAAGACCATGAGTGTTTTAAATACAGCCTGATCATTTCCGCCGGTGCTTCTTCGCCTCCGGGGCAGCAGTATTTAGCGCCGTATGTAGCTTGTTCCGTGGCTGAATATTTTTTACATCAAGGCAAGAATGTATTTATCGGTTTTGATGACTTTACCAAGCATGCCTGGTGTTACCGCGAAATTTCTTTGTTATTAGGCCGTCCCCCAGGACGTGACTCTTACCCGGGTGATATTTTTTATTTGCATTCAAAGATGATTGAGCGTGCCTGCCATTTGGATGAAAAACATGGCGGCGGTTCTATTACATTCTTCCCGATTGTTGAAATCTTGGAAGGGGACTTGACTGCTTTCGTTCCGTCGAACCTGGTATCCATGACCGACGGGCAGATTTTATTAAGTGCGGCCTTATTCGGTGAAGGCCAGAAGCCGGCCCTGGATTTAGGTCTCTCGGTGTCCCGCGTCGGATCTAAAGTACAGTGGCATGCCATTAAAACATTGTCCGGGCCATTGCGTTTGGAGTATTTGCAGTACCGTGAATTATTGCGTATCTCCAAGCTTAAAACATCCGGTCATTCGGATGAGACATTAGAGAAGCTTAAACGCGGTGCTATTTTGACTGAAATTCTGCGTCAGGATAAAGATCAGCCGGTGTCTCAGGAAATACAAGTCATGATATTCTACGCGTTCAATAAAAAGATGATGAATGACCTGACTATCCCTGAAGTAAAGGTCTTTCAAGATGAGATATTGGAATTCACACGCAAGCATAGCCCGGATGTTTTGAAACTTATTAGAGAAAAGCGCAAACTCGAGCCTGAGGTGGAAAAAGGCATTACCGATGCCGTGACGGCTTTCGTGAAAGATATTATCGGCCGCCGTAAGAAAGACACGCCGGATCAGTTTGACGATTATGTGGATACGGCCACAGCTGCTAAAAAATAAGGGCGGTTTATGGCGCAACAATATAAGGGTAGTAATTTTCGTTGCATTATTTTAAGCCCGAAGAATCTGATTTTTGAGAATGATGTCACCAGTTTATTTATCGTCGGTGACAGGAGTGAATACGAATTATTGGCGTATCATTATCCGCTCATTGGCTTGGTGCAAAAGGGGGACATTATCATCGATTGGAAGCGTTCTATTCCGATCCGTTCCGGCATCCTGCGTTTTTTTGCCAATGAATGCACCATTTTAGTGGAAGAAACCGATAAAACATTTAAAGCGGCACAAGTTCCTAAAGCAGAAGCTGTCAAACATTAACAAAAGGACATTCGGATGTTAGCCGAAACGTTTATTATTTTAACTGTCATGTTCATCGCGGTCATGGGACCATCTGTCGTTATCGCGGTGTTGGGTTATGCTGTTATCAAGGCTTTAAGTCGCAACCCTTCGGCAGCATCAAAGATCTTTACAGGCATGGCGATCATGCTGGTGTTCGTTGAAGCTATTTCTATCGTGGCGATCCTGATCATCTTTCAGTTGTTCTCTAAGAAATAGGATCTATACCTATGGGTGGTTTTAAGCATTGGTTTCAAGGGATGGTCATGATCGGGCTCTTTTTTGGGGCTGTAGGTGTTCCTTGTTTTTTTATAGCACTTTGGGGGTCTAAAATGATCAATGACCTGGGAAATTTTCCCACCAAAAGCGTGCAGATCCAGGCCGCGGCGTCTTGGAAAATATTATTGGTGGAAGCCCTTTCGTTTTTGTTGCTGGTGGGCTTGTTTGCTTTTTTATATTCCTTAAATCAGTAAAAGGAGAATCTTATGGGTTGGGACTTAATTATTCAATTTCTGATTTTGACGTCGGTGATCTCGGGTGCGATCATCTTCGCCTTATATCAAGTGCTGATTAAAACCGTTGATGGCGCCAAGCAGCGTTTGGATCGTGATGCGGAAGCTGCACGCCAGCGTGAAGGTGAGCTTAATCAAAAGATCAAAGAAGCCGACGCCGAGCTGCAGCGCCGCACCAAAGAGCTCGATATCATGGAAAAGAAGATGCGCATGGAATTAGAAGAGCAGACCACCAAACAAAAAGAAGAGATGATCCATAAAGCCCGTGCCGAAGCCGAAGAGATCATTGTTAAAGCCCAAAATATGAGGGAACAGA
>CAZBJT010000105.1:0-1582 GCA_964492215.1 uncultured Planctomycetales bacterium
TATCCGGGTTGCCGATAAAGACAATCTTGGTACGTTTATTTAATTTAGCCTTCATGCCTTGAAGGTCATAGTGAAAATCTTTTAAAGGCACGGCATGGATTTTCGCCCCGGCTAAGCGTGAGGCAATGTCATAAATCAAAAAGGACGGCTGGGCAATAATGACTTCATCACCCTCCCCCACAAAGGCCTTGACCGCGAGTACAATCACCTCATCCGAACCATTGCCGAAAATAAGCTGATCTTCCGCGACTTTCAAATATTTAGCCAAGGCTTTACGCAACTCCACACACCCGCCATCCGGGTAACGGTTGATGCCCAAAGCCGCCTTTTGCATGGCTGCCAGAACTTTCTTCGACGGTGGGTATGGGTTCTCATTGGAAGCTAATTTGATGACACTTTTAAGCCCAAGCTCACGCTTGACGTCTTCAATAGGCTTGCCCGGGACATAGGGTTTGATGGCAAAAATGTGTTTATTCGCAACCTGCACAGCTTAAGTCCTTAGTATATATACATCTAGAAGATTGGCTATTATAAAGGCAGGACAAGCGTCTGTCAACGAGGGTGTTTTGTGATCACAGGCGTGTCAAAATCTAAAAAACCTGACAAAAAAGACTATTTAATTCACGACCGATTCTTTAAAATAATTCTTAACATCTTTCTTCATAAATAAAATTAAGCATATTATATTTGTAAACAAATAAGGTATTAAAGAAAGGTTCATTATCCCCACAAGAATTCCCCAAATAGAATAAATAATGCCGACTGTCCTTGCCTTAGGATTCTTCTTATTAATTCCAACGAATATATAATATAGGATGCTCGAGAATATTATGCCCAATAAAAGCACAAAATAATAAAAAGTGGGCAGTACGTTTAAGTTATGTTTGAGTAAATTAAAAATGAATATTACGCCCATTAGGCAAGAAACAACAAAACATATAACTAACTGTAATAATACACAAATTCTTATCCATTTAATACCTGAAGGTTTATTCAGCACTTCATTCATTTTTATCTAACCTCATATTAATACAAACGATATAAGTTTTACGCCTAACGCCCCTCCCCTTTATCCAATATAATACACATTCCAAGCGCTAACCGTCGATCCAAGCTACGCCCCACATCGCCACTCAGATCTAAAACATACTTATCTAAAAACGTATTTCTTCGATTAAATTCTCCAATCTCTTCTTCATCCTTAATAAAATTAAAATTCGCCAGCTCTTTTTGTTCTTTTGGCATAAAAACAGAAAGCAGTACGGCCTTGCTTATATCTTCCTCTGCTCGAAGAATTTTCTTCTTATCAGCATAAGAGATATCCCAAACGCTACGAAATAAAAGAAACGGCCTTTTTCTTGCTGATCCAATGATTCTATCATTTTCATCAAGAACAGAATAGCTAGGTGAAAGTTGAAAGAACTTATCTTGTTTTATTGTAAGTAATTTTATCTTCTTTTGTTTATCTTGATAAACAGTGAAACTGTCCTTTAACTGGAACAATTTAGTAGATTCAATATAAAATAAACTGTTCCCAGCTTCATCATAAACTGAATAACAACCTTTCATGGACAGCATCTTC
>CAZBJT010000105.1:1592-4479 GCA_964492215.1 uncultured Planctomycetales bacterium
GAAATCAAAATCTTATTAAAATTAAACAATTGAGCCATAGTTAATTTCTTTACGCAAAAGGGTTTTGGATATTGACACCGACAATGCCCCGCCCATATTGAAAATCTTCAGAATGGGTTATTCTAAAATTAAAATCTTTAAGTTCTCAACAAGCTGATGTTGTAGGGCCACTGGTAATTTACCTAAATATTTCTTTAACCGGCGATTATCGATCGCCCTAATTTGATCGATCAAAATATCTGAATCCTCTGCTAATCCAGCTTGCCCTTTGGCAATGTGCACCCGCAAGATTTCCGAGGACTTCACTATTTTGGTCGTTAATGGGCAAATGACTGTGCTCGGGTGAATATTATTAAGCATGTCCGTCTGGACCGCAACCACGGGACGGACTTTGCCGGGCTCCGTCCCCATGCGTGGGTTTAAGTCCGCCAGGTAAATATGGAATTTCTCAATTTTCATGGATCAAATCGTCCTGCATTCTCTCCATTTCAGACAATATCTCCAAAGAAGTACTGGCCGTCATCATGGATTCCTTGGCCAATTTCTTCTTCAATAACCGGCGCCTATTGAATAAATTATACAAATGCACCGCTTCATTGATATATGCATTACGGGAAACATGTACGGATTTGACGATTTGGTCGGTTTGTTCCAAAATATCTTCTTTTAATTTTAAAGACAAGACTTTCATGCTGACCCCCTTGGTATTACTAATAGTATATACCGTGCGTGCGTTTTGTCAACTGTCAGTCCAAAACCGGGTAGGAACCGAGGATTTTGATGAATTTGCACATGCCTTCCAACTGCTTTAAGGCACGCGCGACTTGCGGGTCTTTTTGATGGCCTTCGCAATCGACAAAGAAATAATAATCCCAGGCTTTCTTCTTTGAAGGCCGGGATTCAATCTTGGTCAAATTGATCTTGTTACGCATGAACGGCGAGAGCATAGCATGCAAGGCCCCTACCTTATCTTTGATGGAAAAAACCAAAGAGGTGCGGTCAGAGCCAGTTTGCGGCACGTCGGTGTTAGCAATAACCAAGAAACGCGTGATATTATGCGCACTGTCCTGGATGTTCTTTTTCAAAATGGTCAGGCCATACAATGTAGCCGCCACTTCAGATGCGATGCAAGCCGCGTTCTTTTTACCGGCGGCAATTTGGGCGGCTTTAGTGGTTGATACCGTCGGGATCAGAGCCACACCCGGCATATTGCGCAACAGCCATTGACGGCATTGGCCTAAGACTTGCGGGTGCGAATAGATTTCTTTGATCTTAGTCGACGGGGATTTCGCCATTAAATAGTGGGACACATTCAATAAAATCTGCGAACAAATCTTTAATTCGGATTCAACCAGCAAGTCCATGGTGTGCGTGACCACCCCTTCGATGGAATTCTCGATGGGGACGACCCCATAATCGCAATCGACATGCTCGACTTTGCTGAATACCTCGGCCACATTGTCGCAATCGACATGCTCGACGGAAGAACCGAATCTTTTCAAGGAGGCTAAATGCGAAAAAGTCGCCTGCGGGCCCATATAAGCAATGCGCAAAGGCTTCTCTAAGTTCAACGACGCGGACATGATCTCGCGGTAAATGGCATCAAAAGCTTCACCTTTGATCGGCCCCTTACTTAATGACTTAACGCGCTTGAGCACTTCTTTTTCGCGGTCAGGCGCGTAAATGGACTTTTTATTTTTGATCTTCTCACGGCCCACAGCCATGGTGATGGCGGCACGGTCATTGAGTAATTCAACGATCTTAGTGTCGAGGGCATCAATCTTTTTTCTTAAGTGGCTTAAATCCATATTTTTATCCGCGTTCTGGATCCCCGATTAAAACATCGGGGATGACAAACTATTAATGCGCCGATGTTTCAGCATCCATCAGCCTTGACTGGCCGCTGCTTTCTTGGCTGGCTGTTTCTTCCTGGGCCCGCACGGCCTGCTCTTCTACGGCACTTACATCCGCGGCCGGTGCTTGCGCCGTCGGGATGTCCACCCCTAATTGGGTAAATTCTTCAATCTTAGGTAAATCTTCCAATGCCTTTAAACCGAAATATTCTAGAAATTCTTTAGTCGTGCCATACAAAAACGGGCGGCCAGGCACTTCTTTGCGGCCGGTAATTTTGATCAAACCTTTGTTTAATAAATGTGCGATGGTGCCATCCGAATTGACCCCACGGATAATCTCAACCTCAGCGCGGCCCACCGGTTGCTTATAAGCAATGATAGCCAAGCTCTCAAGCGCCGGGCGTGATAATTTCTCTTTGGATTTCGTTTTATAAAATTCACGGATATAACCGGCCGCGTGGCTGTCGGACAACATTTGCCAGCCGCCGGCAATTTCAACAACCACCATGCCGGAATTGCGTTCCATGTATTCATCCTGAAGCTTTTTAACCAACTCTTGTATTTCCAAAGGTTTAAGCTCGGGGAAAACAGTTTTGAATTGCTCTAAGACAATCGGCTTATCGCTGACAAACAATAAAGCTTCGATCGCACTTTTATAATTTTGGATTTGCTCATCCATTAGACGGTTTTCCTTTGCTGGTATATCTCAGTTAACAATTCTTCCGAGGTGCCGATCTTGGGGTTACGCTCCAAGGCTTTCTTGATCATGTCTTCGGCTTCCGGTTTTTTGTACTGTAATTGCAATAAAATGTGTATGGCTTCTTCTTCCATGTCGCGCAAATCAGGTTCCGGCTTAAAGGCGGCCACATGGTCGCGCATGAGCGTAAATTTGCCCATCTTGCTTTGTAACTTCGCGACGATCTCACGGGCTTTTTGTTCGCCGATACCTGGCAATGTCTTTAAATATTTGGTATCCCCACGGTCAATGGCCTGGGCAATCTCACCGATGGCTTTGTTCAAGGCCTTAACAGCCG
>CAZBJT010000105.1:4579-5920 GCA_964492215.1 uncultured Planctomycetales bacterium
CGGTCAATGGCCTGGGCAATCTCACCGATGGCTTTGTTCAAGGCCTTAACAGCCGCGCGCGGACCTATACCTGACACTTTGATGAAATCCAGGAAAAAATCACGCTCAATTTCGTTTAAAAAACCGATCAAAACCGGCACACCTGCCGCTGGGGTCATCTGATAATAATGATACGTGATAAAACGGATTTCGCCATTGCTATCTTTACTTTCTGCGACCCGCTGCAAAACAGACAATGGGACGAGCACCTCGTAACCAATGCCTCCGGTTTCAAGCACCACCGACATCTCATTCTGCTGGATTATCTTTCCCTTTAGGGTCGTGATCATATCAATTTAAACCTGATCATATGCGCATGGCCTAATGCTAAAGCTAAGGCGTCGCTGGCATCTAATTTAAACCCTTGCGCCTTGATATTCAATAGGCGTTTGACAAATTCCTGCACTTGGCCTTTAGTGGCATTGCCGTTGCCGATAAGCGCCTTGCGGATGCGCTTGACGCTTTGCTCGACTAATGGCGTATCGCTTTGGGCCGCTGTTAAACAAATCACCCCACGCACGTGGCCTAAAATAATGGCGGTGGTGGGGTGCTTGTAATGCGCGTATAACTTTTCTAAGACGATCACATCGGGTTTCTGGGCCTTAATGATCGCTGATAGATGCAAATGGATTTTAGCGATACGGCGCTCAAAGGCGTCTTTGACATTCGGCTCAATGGTTCCTACTTCAATGACTTTAGGGTTACCTGCAGTCACATCCACCACCCCGTAACCGGTGGTGATCAAGCCGGGATCGACACCCAAGATACGCATAGGCTATGGTTTATTCTTCTTCAGCGGCAAGCTGAGCCATGACCTCGTCGGAAATATCAAAATTAGCATGCACGCTCTGAATGTCTTCGTGCTCATCTAAAGATTCAATCAACCCCAATAAATTCTTGGCATCATTGCCTTCAACCTTGATGGTTGAGCTTGGGATCATGGTCACTTCAGCGCTGGCTGTTTCGATTTTCTTGGCGATAAAAGCACTTTTAACCGCTTCAAATTTAGCAGGGTCACATAAGATCTCGAAAGAATCCCCTTCAGTCTTCACATCATCGGCACCAGCTTCTAAGGCTGTTTCCATGACATCATCTTCGGACGCTTTGGCTTTTTCAACTTCGAGGTAACCTTTTTTAGTGAACATCCAGGCGGTTGAACCGGCACCGGCTAAGGATCCGCCTTTTTTGCCTAACATATTACGGACTTCCGCGGTGGTGCGATTTTTATTATCGGTCAAACCTTCAATCAAAAGGGCAACACCGCCCGGGCCATACGCATCGAACACCACATTTTCAAAAACG
>CAZBJT010000106.1:0-5904 GCA_964492215.1 uncultured Planctomycetales bacterium
GCGGGATGTCGACGCGCGGCACGTCCTTGCCGATGAAGCGCCATTTGCCCGTCGAGCGTTTTGTCACCCCGGAGGAATTTGCCCGTTACCGCGACATCGGTTTAAAGCTTGGGCTTGCTTATGTGGAAAGCGGACCGCTGGTGCGCAGTTCTTATATTGCCGAGAAAGGCTATCAGGCGGCGCTGGGGGCAAGGGGTTTATGAAAGACAATTTAAAAAATGTGGCCTCTTTTTTCATGCGCTTCGGCTTAAGTGCGGTGCTGCTGTTTTGGTTGTTCACCAAGATCGACTTTCGGCATATGTGGGAAGCGGTCAAGGGAGCGGACGCTAATTATTTGATCGCGGCGGGGTTGGTTTATTTTGCTATTAATTTTATCATTTTGTGGCGTTGGCGCATCCTGATGAAAGCCTTGGGCGTAAAGGTCGATCGCATGAGCACCATGCGCTGGTTCTTTATTGGATTATTCTGTAATTTATTCCTGCCGAGCTCCGTCGGTGGTGATGTGGTCAAGGGTTTAGGGTTAGCCAAGATCACCGGCAATAAGCCTAAAGTTTTTGCCTCGATCGTTTTAGACAGGCTGTCGGGTTTTGCCGGCATTGTGATCTTGGCCGCCGGGGCCTTTGCTTTCGGTCATAAATTAGTGCAGGACACATCCGTGCTGCTGGCAATCCTCTCCATGGCCGGGGTATCGGTCTTGATCGCTCTGGTGCTTTTCAGCCACCGCATTTTTTCATTTGTCACTACCGCTTTTGAACGTTGGCCTAAAGTCAAAGATGCCCTGATGCGGCTGCATTACGATATTGTTCTGCTTAAAGGCAAACAATGGCAGGGTGTTGAATCCATCCTTATTTCCATCGGTTCGCAATTGGTCCTGGCGTTTGAGTTTTATTTGACCGCCAAAGGCATGCATCAGGACATTGACTGGATCTATTTCATTATTTTCTCACCCATTGTGTGTGTGGTGACCTCATTGCCGTCGATCGGAGGCCTTGGGGTGCGGGAAATCGGCTGGGTGTATTTACTTTCTAAGGTCGGTGTGCATGAAGGGGTGGCGCTGGGTTTGAGTCTCATCAATTTTGGGTTCATGGTGCTGGTTGGCCTTTTAGGCGGGGTCTGGTATGTCATTACATTATCTTCTAGACGGGTACAACCTAGTCAAGCAGATCCCAGCCCTGGCAGATAAGGGTTTGGCCGACGGCCGCGACGGCTTGATCCGCTGGATCAATGTGTGCCGGCCGCAAGGCAGTGCCAATAATCAAGTGAGCGTGGTCTTTGACGGTAAGGCTGAGTTTTTTGGTTCGGCATCAGATGGCGCCATCAAGGTGATATTTAGCCAGCATGGTTCGGCCGACGATCTTATTAAGGAAATGGTGGAGGATGCAGCCATCAAATCCAATGTTGTAGTCGTCAGCGATGACAAAGGTATTACCCTGTATGTGCGGGCTTTGGGTGCTAAGGTTTTAAGCGTGAAGGAATTCGCGCGCGGTTTATTCCAGGAGAGAAAATTGCCTGTCTCCGGCAAAGGTAAGGCTAAAGGCAGCGGCGGAGTGACCAAGGAATACCTTTCTTTGGTCAAACAGGATAAGATCAATAAAGAGCTGTCTAATATCTGGTTGAAAGACAAATGATGCCTTTTATCAAAAATTTCGGTGAAGGTATTAAAAATATCGGCGAGGCGATCTTTTTCCTCGGCGAGGTCCTTAAGGTTATCGCCCGCGGCCGTGTGCGCATGGGTGAAGTGTTAAACCAGATGTACGCCCAGGGTGTGCAATCAATCGTCATTGTTATGCTCACCTCGATGGCGTCCGGCATGGTGTTGGGGCTGCAGGGGGTGATCACCTTGCAGCGTTTCGGGGCCAAGGAATTCATTGCCCGTTTGGTGGCCTTGTCGCTGGTGCGGGAATTAGGGCCCGTTTTTACCGCCTTGATTTTTTCCGGAAAAGCCGGGGCAGGCATCACAGCGGAATTGGGCACCATGAATACGCATGAGCAAATCCAGGCCACCCGTGTTTTAGGTGTCGACCCCATTGAATTTTTGGTGGTGCCCCGTTTCCTGGCCTGTGTGCTGGTCTTGCCTGTGCTGGTGCTGCTCTCTGAGATCGTCGGTATTTTTGGCGGGTATTTGATCGCGGTGCATGAAGGCAATATGCCCGGCGCATTTTATATCAATCACACCATCCAGGCGGTCGGTTATGTCGATTTTTTAAGCGGTTTTATCAAGACCTTTTTCTTTTCGGTGATCATCGGCTGGATATGCTGTTACCAGGGTTTTTACACCCAGGGTGGGGCTTTGGGTGTGGGGCGTTTCACCACCCAGGCGGTGGCGTATTCATATATTGCGATCATTGTGTCTAACACTTTTCTGACCAAGATCATCTTAACGTTATGGGGGTAATATGTCAGTCAAGAACATACAGAAAGCCGGTTTGGGCGTTTTATGCGTGATGGCGTTGTGGATGGCCGGGTGCACGCATGTCACGACCGGCAATGACGGCCAATTGCAGAGTTATGCGGCCCCGGCGGTGGAAGCCGGCTGGATACGCAGCGGGGAGCCTATTGATTTTGAAGGCCGTAAATGGTATTCGGTCGATGATACCGAGAGCTTGATGGATTCAGAGGTTTACCAGGTCGGTGAATATAAAGACGTGCCCATCTTCGTCGAGAAGATTGATGCCAAACCTTATGACCGCTTGTATACGAAATTTGCCAATGGCAGGTTCCGTTATTATGAGCACGCTAAAAATGATTAAGATTGACGGTCTTTATAAAAGCCTGGGCGGCCAGGTGATTTTGGAAAATGTGAACTTTGAGGTGGCCACCGGCGAGATCATGGTGCTGTTAGGCCCCAGCGGTACGGGCAAGACCGTGCTGCTCAAACATTTGATCGGTTTAATGCGCCCTGACCGAGGCCGGGTCTTGATCGACGGGCAGGATATCGGCACGCTGGATGAAAAGGGTTTGCTTAAGGTGCGCCAGGGCATGGGTTATCTTTTTCAGGAGGGTGCTTTATACGATTTTATGGATGTGTTTGAGAATGTCGCTTTTCCTTTACGTGAGCATACGGCGATGGATGCAGCCGCCATCAGTAAACGGGTTGAGGACGTATTGGCGATGGTGGATTTGCAGGACGTGGAAAATAAAACGCCTACAGAGTTGAGCGGCGGGATGAAAAAACGGGTGGGCTTGGCACGTGCGATTGTATTGAACCCTAAGATCCTATTATGTGATGAACCCACATCTGGTTTAGACCCCATCCGCAGCCGGGACATTTCAGACTTGATCAAGAATGTGGCCAAGAAGATTGGTTCAACCACGGTGATCACCTCGCATGACATTGACAATGCGTTTCGCATTGCGGACCGGTTGATCTTGCTTAATGAGGGCGGTATTGTGGCGATGGGAACCAGGGAAGAATTATTGCAGAACACGGCACCGTTTGTGAAGGAATTTTTGCTTTAGGGGAGCGTTTTTAAGGAGACATGCATGGATAAAAATCAGGGTGCGACCAAACATTTTTTAGCGGGTCTGTTCTTTGTCGTAGGGCTTATCGTGTTCGGTGCGGTGGTCTTTTTTATCGGCCTCGACCGGGGATTGATACAGCCTAAATTCCAGATCATTACCCTCTTTAACGAAGTGAGCGGTTTGGTTGAAGGCGCTCCTATCCGTATTTCCGGCGTCGATGTAGGGGTGGTGGGGGGGATTGATTTCTTAGACCAGCCCATTGAAGATCGCAGCCTTAAGGTCACGTTGAACATTTTTAAAAAGTACGAATTCCAATTCCGTAAATGTGCCCGTTTGAGCATCAAAACCGAAGGGGTGTTAGGGCAGAAATTTATTGAAATCAGCGAAGACTCAAAGCATAAGGTCTTTGATGTGACCAAACCCATTATCGGTGAAGACCCCCTGGACGTCGAGGACATGGCCGGGGTCTTGACCCGTACTGCCCTGTCTGTGCAGGCCACCAGCGAGGATTTGCATCAGGTGTTGGACGAATGGAAGTATATTTCCCGCAAGACCAAGCGTTTGATCAACCGGTTTGAAGACAAGCTTATAGAAGGCAATTTATTTAAGATCTTTTAATCGGGATATTTTAGGGAGGAGGCCTATGTTCGTTTTTGGTAATTTGGTGGCGGCGTTGGCACAGATTGTCAGCATCATACTGACATTGATGTACTGGTTTATTTTGATACGGGCTTTGATCAGCTGGGTCAATCCTGATCCGTTTAATCCTTTGGTGCAATTCTTAAACCGGGTCACGGAACCGATTTTAGAGCCTATACGCCGGGTGCTGCCGCCACTGGCCATTGATATTTCCCCGATCATTGCATTCCTGGGGATCGTTTTCCTGCAGCGGTTTTTGGTTTCGACCTTGCTCGACTTATCGCTGCGCATGCATTGACCGCCGGCTGGAATTTTAAAGTTGTGAAGTTTTCTTGCAAAAGGGGTCAAGTTCAGGTATAAATAGCCATGCGGTCACAAGTAGCAATCTGTCAGCGGCTTGTGGCCGGTTCGTTTTAATTAGAGGAGAATGCCTTATGTTCGATCAAGTCAAAAAGATGATGGAATTAAAAAAGCAGGCCGATCAGCTGAAAAAAGAGCTGGAAGCAACAACCATCGAGATCAATGAAGTGCGTGGCATCAAGGCCGTGTTAAATGGTGCCCAGATGTTTCGTTCCATCGAGATCGAGGAAGGGTTATTGACGCCGGCTAACAAGAACCGTATTCAAATGGATCTCTTGCGCACCCTGAATAACGGGATCAAAAAATCGCAGCAGGCCGCCGCCAATAAAATGAAGAATATGCCTGGATTCAATTTACCGGGCATGTAAACCAGTGAAAGGACAGTTCAAATGCCTTATGATGCCAGTTTAGATGTTGCTACGTTCAAGGAATTGTTGAATTTTGAGACCACCCGCATTACCGTCGGTGTTTTCTCTTATAATGGCGCGCCCAAGAAATTGCAGGTGACCCGTGAGAACCAGATTGACGGTAATTGGAGTTTTACCAAATTAGGCCGCATGACCAAAGAAGAGTCCCAAGCGGTTGTGCCGATCATGATCAAAGCGATTGAAGCAATGTAATTGGTTTAAGGATGTATGGAAAATGGATGTTTATCCCGCTTGTAAAGGCGGGATAAACTTTTTTAATCGAGGCAAACACTATGGCTAATGAAGTTTACCTAACCAGGGCAGGTTTTCACAAGCTGCAGGAACAATTAGAATCACTTAAGACGACCGAGCGTCAAAAAATCGCCAAAGCCATCGGCGAGGCGCGTGCGCAGGGTGATATTTCCGAGAATGCCGAATATGATGCGGCCAAGGAAGCCCAGGCGCACAATGAATCGCGTATCGCCGAGCTCGAGTCCAAGCTGTCGAATGTACGCATCATCGAGAATGAGAACATCCCTTCCGATAAGGTCTTTATCGGCGCCATTGTCACCCTGGAAGATTTGGACAATGACGAGCAATTGACCTACATGCTGGTTTCCCCTGAAGAAGCCAGTTATGAGGAAAACAAGATTTCCGTTTTTTCACCGATCGGTAAAGGCCTCTTAGGCCACAAAGCCGGTGAAACCCTAGAAATCAAAGTCCCCGCCGGCACCCTCAAATACAAAATCAAAAAAATCAAACGCCCCTAAAAAGTAGGGACGTACACGACTTTTAATTCCAGACACCTAGGGTAATTTAATTACCTTGGGTGTCTGGGATTGGCTTATTGTTCCGGAATTAAAGGGACACATACCGTAACCTTAATTATTTCTCCGTGTTGCTAGGGTCAAAAAGAGTTAAGCGATGTTGTTTGCTCCACGGGATATTTTTGCCGTCTGCGTCGGTTTACAGTTATTTTATCCAAGGCATCCTCCAAAAGCTTGATTGGAAAGCATCAAGCTCTTGGAGGCGTGCC
>CAZBJT010000107.1:0-5829 GCA_964492215.1 uncultured Planctomycetales bacterium
TGGCCTGATCGGCATTATCATCAATCATGACCTGCACGCCCTGGATACGACCAGCCATTTTAAACAAATCCGATTTTACCCATGACTCATCAAATTGTTTGAGCTTGGCAAACAGCACATATACTTTCATTTTTCCTTGGGTTTTGGCCATGATTGATTCTAATTCGCCCAAGGTGGCTTTTGTGCAAGGGCATTGCGGATGGACAAACATAAGCAGTTGATACAGGTGATCAGGGCGCGGAATAATCGTTCCCGCCGGCCATCGCTGGGCCACCACATCCGCGGGACCGGCTTTGAACTCATAGTCATACAACTTAATAAAACCAAAGCTGAGTATGACCAGCCATAAAACCGCCCCGATTATTGATGTAAATGATTTTTTCATATGCATCACACCCCACCGGCCTTTTTATCTTCCGACCTCCGGTTCCAATTAAAAAATTTGGCGATCTTTATCCTTAATTCCTCATTCTTAAAAGGTTTAAGCAAATAATCATTGGCCCCTAATGAGATCACATGCTCAATCTCTTTTTGATCGGCAACGCCTGAGACAGCCAAAATCTTGACGTCATTATTCCCTGATTCTTTGCGGATATTCAAACATAAGGCATGCCCATTGGTCCCCGGCATGTGTAAATCCAAAATGATCAAATCAGGTTTTTGCTCGGCAAATTTCTTACCTGCTTCAAACCCATCATAGGCCGTGTCAATATCAAAGACCTTTTCCTTTAAAAGCACCCGCTTAATCGCATCAACCACGCCTTCATCATCATCCACAATCAATATCTTTTTCTGGCCATTCCCGTTGGCAGGCACAGCCAATTCTTTCGGAAGAGGGATTTGGTACTTCTTTAAAAATTCCAGGAAATCCTCCTGGTTGACCCGGATATGCTGCCCCAATGTACGGAAGGATTTTAATTTGCCTTCATTGATCCACTGCACCACGGTGCGCTGGGTGACGTGGCAGTGTTCAGATATGTGCTTCGTTGTCAGAAATTTTTGCTGCATATGGCTTTCCTTGTTATTTTGCATATTGCCGGACCACATCCAATAATTGTTCGATCTCATATGGTTTACCCAATGTCGGGTAATGCACCCCATCCACATTCAGCCCCATTTTTCCAAAATTACTTTCTTCACCCGTAATAAGCGCTGTCAAAAAGACCACAGGCACATGATTTAATTGAGGGTCTGATTTTAATATTTTCACGGCCTCGGCCCCGCTGCTTCCCGGCAACATCACATCCATTAAAATAAGATTCGGCTTAGAATCCTGGACAAATTTGATCCCTGTAGCCGCATCATGGGCCGTGCTCACCTCATACCCATGCTTGCTTAGGGCTATTTTAGTCAGATGGCATAGATCCTTATCATCATCAATCAGGGTGATCTTCATTTTTCTCTCCTATCTCCTATTTCTCCTGTTTTTCCTTCCTATAACAAAGATATCCGATGGTAGCTGCCCTGTCAAGGCAGGCAAATATCAAAAAACAAAAACCATCTGTAAATTATTCATTTACAGATGGTTATGGAATTATAAAACGGCTAAAAAAGGGAAATTCTAGGGAGCAACAGGTAGTTTATTGGCAATAAACTTACATTCAGGGTATAAGCTGCAGCCGTAGAAGGTATTGCCACGGTGAGCGCGGCGTTCGACCAAATGGCCGGCAAATCCATATTGCGGGCATTTGACACCGGTGGTGTATGACTCGGCATGCTTACAATCCGGGAAAGCCGTGCAGGAAATAAAACGGCCGCGCCGGCCCCATTTGACCGCCAATGGTTTGCCGCATAAAGGACAGGGCTTTTCGATCGTCACATCCGTCTTCTGGATATTGGCCATGGCATAATCGAGCTCTTCTTTAAACGGTCCCCAAAAATTTTTCAATACAGTGGCATAATCATTCGTACCTTCTTCAATCGAGTCAAGCTCCTCTTCCATGGTCGCGGTAAAGGTAATGTCCATGACCTTCTTAAAATATTCGACCAATAGATTACAAATCTTGATCCCTAATTCGGTCGCGGTGAAATAACCACGGTCGCGTAACACATAATTGCGGGTGACTAAGGTTTGAATAATAGAAGCATACGTGGACGGACGGCCAATGCCCTGTTCTTCCAATGCCTTAACTAAACTCGCTTCCGAGAAACGCGCCGGCGGCTTGGTGAAATGCTGAGTGGGTTTAACCTCAAGCAATTCCAAGGCATCACCCTTGACATATAAAGACGGATCGAGCTTCACATCCTGGTCTTCATTATCCATGTACATGGCCAAATAACCGGCAAAGGCCAAAATAGAACCAGCCACCCCGAATTGAAAACGGCCGGCCGTGATCTCGATCTTGGTTTGTTCAAATACCGCTGAGGTCATCTGGCAGGCAATGAAACGCTTCCAAATCAAATTATATAAACGGTATTGATCTTCGGTTAAATATTGCTTCACGTCCTCAGGTTTGCGGTAAATATCCGACGGGCGTATGGCTTCGTGCGCTTCCTGGGCCCTTTTCCTGGATTTGAATTTATTGGGTGTATCCGGCAAAAATTTCGCGCCATGCTCTTTTTTAATATAATCACGGGCCTTATCCAATGCTTCATTGGCGATATTGACGGAATCGGTACGCATGTAGGTGATCAAACCGACCGGCTCTTCATCACCGATCTCAATACCTTCATACAATTCCTGGGCAATGCTCATGGTGCGGGCGGCATTGAAATTCAATTTACCGAATGCCTCTTGCTGCAAGGTGCTGGTGATAAATGGGGCCGGTGCATTACGCCTGACTTCTTTTTTATTGATGGCGGAAATAATAAATTTCTGCCCGTTGATCTCTTTGACCGTGGCTTTGGTTTGCGGCTCCTTGGTCAAGTCAACCTTGGCATTGTCAATCTTTTCTAAATTAGCAGTCAGAATATCTTTAACGCCTTTTTTCTGTAAATCGACCGCGATCTGCCAATATTCTTGCGGCACAAATTCCTTGATCGCTGCCTCACGCTCAACAATCAAACGTAAAGCGACCGACTGCACACGGCCTGCACTTAAACGTGAACCGACCTTCTTCCATAACAACGGGCTGATTTGATAACCCACCATGCGGTCCAATACCCGGCGGGCATTTTGGGCATCGACTAATTTACGGTTAAATTCACGCGGGTGTTCAAAGGCTTTCTTTACCGCTTCTTTGGTGATCTCATGGAACACAACACGGTAAATTTTTTTATCCCCGGCAATATGCGCTAATAAATTCCAGCCGATGGCCTCACCTTCACGGTCCGGATCAGTGGCGATATAGATGGCATCGACCCCTTGGGCTTCTTTTTTAAGCTTGGTCATGATCTTTTGCTTGGCCCGCACCACAATAAACTTGGCGGCAAAATCATTGTCCATATCAACCCCAAGGGTAGATCTGGGCAAATCGATCAAATGCCCCATGGAAGCGGTGACTTTAAACTTCGGCCCCAGGATTTTATTGATGGTCTTGACTTTGGCGGGAGACTCAACGATGACTAATGATTTGGCCATGCTATCTATACCTTTACATAATATTGACCCGGCAATTGCCGGATCACTTGCTTTAATTCAAGATCAAACATAATGCCGGCCATTTGCGCCGGACTTAAAACGAGTTTATGGATCAACTGATCTATATGCACCGGCCTGCTGCTTAACAAACGAAAGGCCCGGTTTTCATCCGGAGTTAAAGATACCTTAACTTCACCACTTTTGCCAAACAATTTTATTTGTTCTGCAATTTCCAGTCCCAATGCTTCTAATACATCATCCGGTGATGTGGCCACTTTGGCCCCATCCTTGATCAATTGATTGCTACCGGCCGATGCCAAACTATCGATGGGACCCGGTACGGCAAATACATCCTTGCCTTGCGCCAAAGCATAATCAACCGTGATCAATGCCCCGCTTTTAGCCGCCGCCTCGACGACAACGGTGGCTTGGGACAACCCGGCGATCAAACGGTTACGCCGGGGGAAATTCATGGCCAGGGGTGGAACCTCCATGGGTAATTCACTTACCACCGCACCGCCTTGCTCAACAATATTTTTATATAAGCCCGCATTTTCTTTAGGGTATATATGTGTCAGCCCGCAGCCAACTACCCCTATAGTAATGCCTTGGGCCCGCAAACACCCGCGGTGAGCGGCGGTGTCAACCCCACGCGCTAAACCGGAAACGACAGCCACCGATGCTTGGGCAAAACGATGGGCAAAATCCCCGGCGACTTTCTGGCCGTAATAGGTGGCCACACGGGACCCCACCATACCCAAAGACACCTGGGTCAATCCTTTAGCATCACCCATCACATACAATACCAAAGGCGCGTCGGCAATGTCATTCAAAGCGCTGGGATAATCAATATCAGCACGTGAAATCACGTGGATATTTTTTTGCCGGATAAGATTATATTCACGCTCCAAAAAATTGTCTTTAGAAAAATGAATTATATTTTCGATCACCGCCTGCCCCAGCACACCGGTTTGGGCCAGGTCGCCATAAGAGGCGTTTAAGACTTTTTGTGGATTGCCGTCAAAAAATTTAAGCACTTCCTCTAAACGCGTCCCGCCTAAGCCCGGCAAGGCGTTGAGGGTAAGCCACGCTTCCTGATCTGTCATGTCACACCTTCGTGAGAATTTCGACAACCGCGGCATCGACGGACGGGTCATTAGCATCGACCACGATGTCAGCCTGATTGTACAGGGGGAGCCTTTGTGTGTAGATTTCTTTAATACGGGCCAGGGGGTTTGGCACATTGACCAGCGGGCGATTAACATCGCCCTTGATGCGCTGAATAATCACCTCGGGGGAGGCATTCAAGAAGATTATAGTACCACTTTTCTTTAATAATGTAAAATTTTCCGGGGTTAGCACGACCCCACCGCCGCAGTCGATGATAACACCTTGGCGTGCCGCAGCGATCTTCACCGCATTATGCTCCCGGCCACGAAAATACGCTTCGCCGTGCTGGGCAAAAATATCTTTGATGGATTTGTGTTCAGACGCTTCAATCATGGCATCGGTTGATAACACCGACCTGTTAAGCTTCTTAGCCAAAGCCGCCGCAACCATGCTTTTACCAGCCCCCATCATACCGATCAAAACAATATTCTTTATCATAAGCCCTTAGAATTAATTGGTAGACGCTACCAATTCTTTTTTAGGTGGTGTTTTTGCTGCTTTTATGAGTAAATCTTCTTTCTTTGAACCGCCCTGCGTGCAAAAAAGCTCTACGGATATAGTTTGACCGGGCTTGGCGGCTAAGGCCACATCGGTTTCCATGCCCCACGGGTATGGCTGACGGGTAAAAAATATTTCCTGCTGCAACACACCGTCAATGGAAACCAGCATGCGGTGTAAATAATAACGGTCTACCCTGTCGGATGGATGAAACGCTTTGACATGAAGCTGCTGGGCCGTCGTGTCATATGCTAATTCAATGGCGGAGGGCGGATTGGCCAAGACCAAAGAAACACCCGCCGGCATCACCATCAAACAAACACAAAGAAGGATTTTCTTTATCATAAGCGATACATACCGCCGGAGAGAATGAAAAAAATGATACGGTCCCCCCAAAATAAACTCACTAAAGCACCAGCCACAATAAAAGGACCGTAGGCAATGGCGCTGTCTTTGGTGCGTATCTTTTCAATGATGCCATATACGGCGCCGAAAAATGGAGCAATGAAGAAAGATAATAAGGCCAGCTTCCACCCCATGAAAGCACCGATCATGCCCATGAGTTTTACGTCCCCGCCGCCCATGCTTTCTTTCTTGAAAATAAAGTCACCGATCAACCCCATCACATAAATGGAACCGCC
>CAZBJT010000108.1:0-5820 GCA_964492215.1 uncultured Planctomycetales bacterium
CTCCCCCTTGATGGGGGAGGCTAGGTGGGGGTGAATAACCATGGAAGATTTAATTATTATTGGTTCTGGGCCTGCCGGTCATGCCGCTGCTATTTATGCGGCCCGGGCTAATTTAAAACCGCTCATGTTTGAAGGTATGTTTGCCTCGGGTGTTGCCGCCGGCGGGCAGTTGACCACCACGACTGAAGTGGAGAATTATCCAGGGTATACAAGCATCTCCGGCCCGCATTTGATGGAAAAGATGCGGGAGCAAAGTTTGCATTGCGGCACCCGCATTTTAACCGATACCGTCGACAAAGTAGACTTATCCAAACGCCCATTCAAAGTTTTTTCCTCAGGGCAGGAATATCAAGCTAAAGCCTTAATCATTGCTACCGGTGCTACAGCCAAGCGCATGGATTTGCCGGGGGAAGAGCGTTTATGGCAAAAAGGGATTTCTGCCTGTGCGGTGTGCGACGGGGCTTTACCTTTTTTCCGCAATAAAGTGTTGGCTGTTGTGGGGGGTGGGGATTCGGCTGTAGAAGAGGCTAGCTTTTTAACGAAATTTGCGTCTAAAGTTTTGCTTTTAGTTCGCCGTGATGTATTGCGCGCTTCTAAAGTCATGCAAAAACGTGCCAAGTCTAATTCCAAAATCGATATCATGTTCAATACGGTTCCCTTAGAGGTTTTAGGTGACAAGGCTGTGACGGGTTTATTGATCAAGGATACTGTTACCAGTGTGGAGTCGACGCTGGAGGTGGGTGGTTTGTTTTACGCCATCGGCCATTTACCCAATACTGCTTTTCTCGAGAGTCAAATTGAATTGGATGAAACCGGCTACATCAAAACAAAGCCAGGTACCACCAAGACCAATATTGATGGGGTCTTTGCCGCCGGCGATGTGCAGGATAAAGTTTATCGCCAGGCTATTACGTCCGCCGGCACCGGCTGCATGGCGGCCCTCGATGCCGAACGCTTCCTGTCTGAACATCATTAATAAATGGTGACAGTCACCCTTTATCCTCGTGTCATTGCGAGCGAAGCGAAGCAAACTTACCCAGGAGAATTTTATGATCACCATCCGACGCTCCAAAGAACGCGGCCATGCCAATCACGGCTGGCTGGACAGTTTTCATACCTTTTCATTTGCTGATTATCATGACCCGCGTTTCATGAGCTATCGTTCCTTGCGGGTCATCAATGAAGACCGCATTGGCCCCGGCGAAGGCTTTGGTCAGCACCCGCACCGTGATATGGAGATCGTTACCTATGTCATTGAGGGGGCTTTAAAGCACAAAGATTCCATGGGCAATGAAGGTATCATTGAAGCCGGTCAGGTGCAAAAGATGACGGCAGGTCGTGGGGTGACGCACAGTGAATTCAATGCATCCAAAACAAAAGAAGCCTATTTATTACAAATTTGGATTGTACCTGAAACTAAGGGCTTAGAGCCTTCTTATCAGCAGCATAATTTGCCGGTCGGCCAGGAAGATTGTTTATTGCCTTTGCCTGTTACTATTTGTCAGGATGCCAAGATTTTTCGCGGCCGTCTTTCCCAAGGCAAATCCCTGGAGTATGCGATCGGCCAGGGGCGTGGTATTTGGCTGCAGCTGATTTCCGGGCAGTTAACCATAGAGAGCCAGCTCATGGAGGCGGGTGATGGGGCGGTGATTGAAGATCAGAAGAAATTAACCGTCAGCGCGCTTCACATGGCTGAATTTTTGTTATTTGATTTGAAATAAACCTGCCTTTGGGTTAATATAAAAATGTTCTTAAATCCCGACGACATTTCCTTTTAATCCGATTATCATGAGCTTTAATTTCGAGAATCATTCCCTATCACAGTATTTAGATCAAATGGCCCGCCGCGAACCGGTGCCTGGCGGCGGTTCCGCTGCTGCGTTGACAGCAGCCATGGGTGCGTCATTGATCGCCATGGTGGCTAATTATTCCATTGGCCGCAAAAGCAATACCAAAACCCTTGAGGTAAAATTAGCCAAGGTGGTTCAATCTGCTGATTCTGCCCGTTTGCGTCTTTTGGAATTAACCACTTTGGATGCGCATGCCTATTTAAAAGTGTCTGCGGCGCGTAAGCTGGATGCTAAGGCCCAAAAGGCCGCCGCCAAAGAGGCCCGGGCCGTGCCTCAGGAAGTGTGTAAGCTTTGTTATAAGGTGGTGCAGTTAGCGCCATTGCTGGTTGAACAAGGTAATCCGTATTTGTTAAGTGACATTGAAGTGGCTGTGGAATTATTGGCTGCTGCTTTTAATAGTGCTAAGGTCATGGTGAGGATTAATTCATGAGTGCCAAAATTTTAGATGGCAAAGTATTGGCTGCTCAATTAAAAGAACAGTTAGCCGCTGAAGTGACGCGTTTAAAACATGCCTTCGGCGGGGTGCCGCGGGTGACCAGTATTGTTATTGGCAGCGACCCGGCCAGCCTGTCTTATGTAACCTCCCAGCAAAGGGCTGCTGAAAGTTTAGGCATTCATTATGAATTGCAGAATCTGAAAGCCGACAGCACCCAACAAGATGTGCTTGATTTGATTGCCCAGCTTAATAGCTATACTTACGTGCACGGCATTATCATTAATAAACCTTTGCCGGCGCATATTGATTTTTATGTGCTCATTAATGCGGTGTCCCCGGACAAAGATATTGAGGGGATGAATTTAACCAATTTGGGCCGTTTGTTTTTAGGCAAGACAAAGTTGGTACCTTGTACGCCGGCGGCGGCCATGATGCATTTGCGTTCTACCGGTGTTGATTTAAGGGGCAAGGAAGCGGTGGTGGTCGGCCGCAGTGAGATCGTCGGTAAACCATTGGCCCTTTTATTATTGCAGGAAAGCATCACCACCACCATTTGTCATTCAGCAACCAGCAAGGCCGGGCGTTTGAATGAGCACCTTAAAGCGGCGGATATTGTGATTGCCGCGATCGGCAAACCATTGTTTATCCGGGGCGATTGGATCAAGGAAGGTGCCATTGTCATTGATGTGGGCATCAACCAGCTGGGAGACAAGATCGTCGGTGATGTGGATTTCTCTTCGGTAAAATCAAAAGCTGGCTTTATCACGCCCGTACCCGGCGGGGTAGGGCCGGTGACTGCGGTCATGCTTATGTATAATGCCCTGGAAGCGTTTAAAGCTCAACATAAAAATTAAGGTACAATGACAAAAATATTGATTGTAGGTAATTCCCTGGCGGCGGTTGGGGCTATAGAACATATTCGCCAACAAAACGCCGATGCACAAGTTGCTTTATTCGCGACAGAAAGTTCTTTGCCGTATGACCGCCATCTTTTGCCGTCCTTGGTGGCTGGCAAAATCAAAGAAATTAAGATTCATCCCATGGCGGAAGATTTTTTTCGCAAGCACAAGGTTGATGTAATCACCGGCGAGAAATTGGCCCGCATTAGCGTTAAGCGCAAATATGTGACCACCGAAAAAAAGACTCAGATTGGTTATAACCGTTTGGTGTTGCTCGATACCGGTGCTTTAATTTTACCTGCGGTCAAAGGGCATCATAAAAAGGGTGTTTTTGATGCATGGACGTTAACATCCGCTAAGGCCCTGGTTAAACATATGCCGTTTGCGGATAATTTTGCGGTGTCGGTTTCAAATCCGCAAGGGTTGAATATAGCTTGTGCTTTAAGTGATTTGAAAAAAGAAGTGATGGTGGTCTGTTCTACGGCAACTTTCTGGCCGGACATGCTCGACGAAGAAACCGGTGCTTTGCTTAAACAAGTGTTAGAAGGTAAGGGCATACGTGTATTGGCTGAGAATGACATTGAAGAAATCTTAGGGGATACCGATGTTAAAGCCATTCGTTTACGGTCCGGCAAAGTTGTTGCCTGTGAAGCCGTGATTTTAGACCAAGCCAGGCCGGATATGCGCATGCTTTCCGAACCTGAATTACCCGAAGGTGATGAGATTATCCTGGAGGATTGTTTTAAAGCCGCAGCAATGCCTTTTTCACCCTGCACTTTTGGGTTTGGGGTGGTCGATGGTTTTTTGGCTGGTGTAACTAAATTACCGGCCGAGGGCAGGGAATATTTAAAATTCGACGGTCCGCAAAATATCTACAAGAAAATATATGCCCAGGGCGATCATCTGGTTGGTACGGTGTTGTTTAATGCACCCCAAGACCAGCAGCGTTTGTGGGACATTATTCAAAGCAAACAAATCATTACCGGCAAAGAAGAAGATCTTCTCGCCTAATCATGTCTAATCGTGTTTTTATTATTGATGCTCATGGCCTGTGTTACCGGGCTTTTTACGCCGTCAAAGTTTTGACGACGTCTAAAGGCCAGGCGACCAATGCGGTATTCGGTTTTTTGAATATCCTGCGCAAGCTTTTGCGCGATGGTAAACCCACCCATGTGGCCGTATGTTTTGATGTGGGTAAGAAAACCCATCGCCAGGAAAAATATGCTGAGTATAAAATCCAGCGGCAGGCCATGCCGGATGATTTAGTCAGCCAAATTAAAATTATTCACGATGTTATCAAGGCTTATAACATGCCTATTTTTGAATTGGAAGGTTATGAGGCGGATGATGTGATGGCGACTTTGGCGCATCGTTTTGCAGGCAAAGGTGCGGAGGTTGTCATTGTCACAGAAGACAAAGACATGGGACAAATTGTGGGGGGGCATGTGAAATTGTACAGTGCCCGTCAGGAGAAATACATTACTGAAATTGAAGTGGTTGAGAAGTTTGGCGTCAAACCGACTCAAATCACCGATTATATCGCCTTGGCCGGGGACACTTCCGATAATATCCCCGGTGTGCATGGCATCGGTGAAAAGGGTGCCTGTAAATTGATCGAGCAATTTAATAATCTTGAAGGTATTTATGAGCATATTGATGAGGTAAAGCCGCCCAAATTACAGGAAAAATTAGTGGCAGGAAAAGCAGATGCTTTTTTAAGTAAAGAATTAGCCACCCTACACGACAATGTGCCTTTGGATATTGATTTAGACGCTATTAAATTACAAGAACCTAATAATCAGGCCTTGGTCGATATTTTTACACAATTGGAATTCCGTAAATTGGCCGAAGAGCATGCCGGCGTCGCGCTTTTTTTACCGGCGGAGACGGTGACAACAGCCATTGATCAGGCCATTGTGCAGGAGAATGGCAAAGATATTCATGTGGTTTATGATCTTAAAGCTTTACGTAAGAGTGGCGTTTTATCGTCGGATATCAACGTAGATGATGTATTTGATGTGCATTTAGCTGATTATTTATTGGCCGGCGGCCAGGGGGCGTATCATATGCCTAGTGCGCGTGCCGGTGAGGCTGTTTTGGGTGATCTTTATCGCCAGCAGAAAGAACTGATCGCGGCCCAAGACATTAAAAAACTTTTTTATGAGGTGGAGCAGCCATTAAGCGATGTCTTATTGTCGATGGAACAAAGCGGTGTGCATTTGGATTTAAAGGTGTTGGAAGCCTTGTCGCAGGAATGCCAAGTCAAGATCGTCCAACTGGAACAATCGTTGCATGAAATGGCAGGTGTCGCATTTAATCTCAATTCACCCAAACAGCTTTCTGAAATTTTATTTGAGAAGTTAAAATTACCGGTGGTCAAGAAAACCAAGACAGGTTTTTCCACCGATGAAGAAGTCTTAACAAAGCTGGCTGATAAGCATCCTTTGCCGGCCATGATCTTAGAATATCGTCAAATTGCCAAATTAAAATCAACCTATCTCGATGCCTTGCCTCAATTAGTTGACGCCAAGACGCATCGCATCCATGCCACATTTAATCAAACCGGGGCTGAAACCGGGCGTTTAAGTTCCAATAATCCCAATTTGCAAAATATCCCTATCCGTACGGATTTAGG
>CAZBJT010000109.1:0-5819 GCA_964492215.1 uncultured Planctomycetales bacterium
ATAATCCAATTGCTTGAGCCGCCCTTTGATAAATCAGCCCTTAATCCCGGTTACATTAAAGGTTATGTCCCCGGTGTGAGAGAAAATGGCGGTCAGTATACGCATGCAGCCATCTGGGCAGCTATGGCCTTCGCACATTTAGGCGACAGCCAACATGCCTGGGAATTATTAGGCATGATCAATCCGGTCAATCATTCAAAATCCATTTCGGATATCGCGACCTATAAGGTAGAGCCTTATGTGATGGCTGCTGATGTTTATGCGGTGGCGCCTCATACCGGCCGGGGTGGATGGACATGGTATACAGGATCATCCGGCTGGATGTACCGTTTGATCATAGAATCGCTCTTAGGCCTTCAGCTCGACGTGGATCGCCTGCACATCAACCCGTGCTTTGCTGCGGATTGGAAATCATTTAAAGTCAATTACCGCTACCGCGAAACCATGTATCACATTGAGGTGGTGCAAATCCCTAAGAGCAACCCGGCCATGGTGATCGTGGATGGTGTGAAGCATGAGGGCAGAAGTATTTTACTTATTGATGACCGTAAAGACCACCGGGTTGAGGTCAACATACCAACACCGGAAGTCCTGGCTATTTCCCCGCATTACCATACAATACTTTAACGCATGAATCAGTTAATCGCTGTATGTGGTAATCAAAGGAGCCTGATATGGGAGATAAAAATCCAAAGAATAAAGGCAAAAGCGGCAAGCAAAAGAAAGTCGTAAAAAAGTAATATATAAAAACAATCGGTGCCGTCTACCAATTTAATTCAAGCCACATATTGTGGCAAGAATTGGTAGACGGCACCAATTTTTTTGCCATTCTTACCAAAATCCTTCCCATTTTTTTCAAGCTCGCATTTCAATTCATAACATATTGATAATAAGTAACTTATGTTAATTTATCTGATTTGCGGGCAAATTGGCATTATATAGATACAGGTGGTACACTTTCTTCATAATGAGAAGGCTTGTATCTATACTCATCCTCATGTGCTTTCTGGTCACAGGACAAATAGGGGCTTACCCTGTTTATGCCCAGGAAATTTCTTTGCCTATGCCCGGGGCAAGGGTCAATTTAAGTTCGTCATTTCATCCGGCCGTACTGAAAGGTATTAAGGTTTATGCTAATGATCCTTTCCGTTTTGATTTCATGGTGGATCAAGGGGACAATGTCATTCCCGCGAATTCCCTGAAGGCAGAATCGACCAAACTCATCAAATATTTCCTCGCTTCCTTGACTACACCTGAGAAAGACCTGTGGGTCAATTTATCCCCGTATGAGAAGAACCGCATCATTCCGGACAATTTCGGTTTAACGCAGATGGGGCGGGACCTATTGGCGCAGGATTATTTATTAAAGCAGATCACATCCAGTTTAATGTATCCGGAAAGTGATTTGGGTCGTATATTCTGGAAGAAAATATATGCGCAAGCCGCAGAACGGTATGGACGGACAGATATTACGATCAATACCTTTAATAAAGTCTGGATCATGCCTGATGAGGCCCAAGTCTATGAAAATGGGCAGGCCGTTTATATTGTACACAGCACTTTAAAGGTAATGCTGGAGAGTGATTACTTAGCTCAACAGCACAACAGTGTTTTACCCGATGCTGATACAAACACCGCTTGGCAAAAGCAATTGGTGCGGGAGATCATCATCCCTGTCTTGACCAAAGAAATCAATGAAGGCAGTAATTTTGCTGAATTGAGGCAGGTCTATAATTCATTGATCTTGTCTACCTGGTTTAAACGCCGTATGAAAGAAACGCTGTTGGGGAAGAAATACGCCGACAAAAATAAAATAACCGGCATATACGATCAAGGTGATTCGGATCCCGAATATATTTATCAGCAGTACCTGCAGGCCTATAAAAAAGGTGTTTATAACTACATCAAAGAAGAGCCTGATCTAATTACCGGGCAAACCATCCCTAGGAAATATTTTTCCGGTGGCTGGCGCGGTGAGGTCAACTATACGGCCCTGTCGGCGGAGGGATTCCGGCATGAGATCGGCGCCAATGGTTTTAACCATGCCATGACCGTGATTGAAACACACATGAATACATTGGACAAGGCCCAGCTAGCATTTATTCCTCCTTCTAAGGATGATCTTAAAGAAGCTAGGGCCAAGTTTAGCCAATTATTATTGCGGCCTCGCCATCACTATTGGGGCGCAGATGATGATGTGTTAGGCAAAGATTTGGAAGGTAAATATTTAGGAAAAACAGGTGGAAAGGGACATGTTGAATTTACTGTGTCACCCGGATATATGCATAGCATGGTGGTGGGCCCAAGAGAAAAAGGTTTGTGGGTGTCTTTTTCAAAGGTTCGAGCCAGAGGAAATATGTTGGAAGTGACCTTAAAATATGAGAAAGCAGATGGTACGGTCCTACCTGAAAGAAAGTTTCAAATAGGTCGGTATGCCAAAGAATTAAAGAATGACGTAGGAAAGCCTTTGCCCGTTTTGATCATGGAGGATCAATTAGCTTTCGAAGGATTGAAGGAAATTATGAACAGGAAAAAACCTCCGGCTGATTGGCGCACCATAGATTTGCCCGATATGGTGGGCATGGAACTAGGTGGTGCAGATACGGCGGGGATATACTCGTTTGCTGTAGAACCGGGTTTTAAATATGATTGGACCGGGATCGGGCTCGATAGCTCGGGATGGTCCGGTACCATCATTACCCAGAAAGCTAAAGCCAGTTGCCTGGAATTTTCCGTGCGTTTTGCCAATGTTGACACAAGTATTCAGCCTGTTATAAAGACTTTTCAGATCGGCGCATTTCAAAAGATGCTGGATGGTTACGGGATCCAAAAAGGTTTTCAAAAATCATTCCTTAAAATCAGCGCCAATTTGGGGGAAGATGCCATTAACCAAATCATTACAGCTCCTTCGTTGGGTGTGCGCCGTTTGACATTAGATGGTCTTATCATAGGTACAAGCAATCAATCGGGAACCATTCCGTTAAGCATTACAAACAGCCTCGGTGAGAAGTTTACCTCTTTTTTGTCTTTTTTAGGCAAAGATGCTGCAAATAATGACAAAAAGGGATGGACAGGTATAGTTAAGAAAAAAAAATATAAAAGGCATTATGTGGAAATAGAAGTGGTTTTTCAAAAGAAAGACCAACCTTCCATTCGTCGGACATATCAAATATCCCAAAATAAAACTAAATTAAAGAATTATGCCACTGGGCAGGAGTTTTACGTATTTGATATTGAACAGCGTCCTGGGCTTGAAGCCATTAAGCATTTAATGGCACAGACCCAAGGGCCATACACAAATTTGGAAGGGCTTTTAGTGGGGGGGATTGATGCTGATGGAAGGATCATATTGGATTTTGGGCATGAGGCAATAGCGCGCATATCTCCATTGGGTTTTCAGGAAGGCGGATGGGCTGCCCGGATCATCAAACATATACCAAAGGCCACGGACAATCATGAAATAACATTGTTCTTTTCAAAAAAAGGAGAAACTGGTTTTACCCGTAAATTTCAGATCGGGCCGGAAAAACAAACCATTTCATCCGATAAAGGGCCAAAAAGTATTTTAACCTTTAAAGCCGTGGAAGCCAGCAGGCATGGAAAAATCAAAAGAGAATTGGCGAAAAGACAAAAATCAGCTATAAGAGCGGAAGAAAAACTAAAAAAGAAAGAATATCGTAAGGCGAATTTAAGCGACGGGGAACGGTTGCGTAATGACATGTTAAGTCTTAAAAAAATAAAAATTTCACCTGACGAAGTTCTACAAAATATAATTGGGGAAGAAGTTGCAAAAATGACACCACTGTACGCTGAGTATTTATTTCAAGAAAGTATTTCTGCAGGAGGGCAGGTGCTTCAAGAGGTATTGACTTCAGGCAATCCATATTCATATGATCCTACAAAGCATGGGGATTTGGTTGATTATTTTCGTCAACAACTTCGGGCTCGTGTGGCTGGCATTGTGGGAGAGGATAGAATGCAAATTGGCCCTGAACCGGAATCATTAAGTGAGATTTTGTTTAGTCATGATTTAAATGGCGAAAGACGTCAGGATGGAAAGGAGGGAAAGTCTCTTGTGAGGATGAAAGTTGAGTCTTTTGATGATCTTGAACAACGATTGGGCCTCGTGAAAAAATCCGTCGATGAAGTAGCTGAAGGGCTGAATGGACATATTTTGCATTGGCCGCAAAAAAAATCCATGGCCGAGGGTTTTGAAGCAATCTTACGTCAGCAAAATATTTTTGATATGCTCAAGCGGCAAGGAAGTCCGTTTGCGGTTTATTTGGCCGGGCAATGGGGCGCCTGGGCCTTCACGCAGAAAGATGATCCTCTCAAAGTGGTGATCGCTGTCAATGGCGAGCACAATCAATTAAATCGCATGGCTGAGGATTTGGCCCGGCAATTGAGCTGGGGGGTGCTCAATAATAACGGGACCGTCAATCTGAAATTTGATCATGAGGGACGGCCGGTGCTGGTCGATGTGGTCAGCGCCATTTTTCCTAACAGCGAGGAGAAAGAATCTTTAATGGATGTTTTTGCGAATGCATTGATCGTTCATGAAAGTCCTCCCGGTGTTTTGCGGCAATTAGCACAGCAAACATTTGATGCGCTTGGGGAGGATGCTACAGATGAGATTTTTGGGCATTATGAGTCATTTTTGGAACAGCAAATAGCCATCAAGAAGTCCTTGGAAAAAGACTCTGGTGAAGCTGTTGCTGAAGCGGTCCCGTCAAGTGCCGCACAGCAGTCAGCTTCGCTGCGGGGCGGTATCGATTTTAATCCTGAGAATATTCACCTTGAGTATAATAAAAATGCGGCGATGACGGCAGTTTTTCGTAATACCCGTTGGTCCCGAGTGGAAATCAATGGCCTGTCGCCGGTGATTATGGGGGTAACATCCTGCACTATTGAGAACTTTCTTACCAAAACCCCTGCTCATTAGCCCCGTTGGTATTAGAAAATTTCCCCACAAAACGCACTTCGCGATTTAATTGTAATCCGAACTTGTCTTTGACTAAGTCGATCATCTTTAGATGCAGGTCATGCACGTCCTGGGCTTTGCAGTTTTGGCCTTTGACGATGATGTTGGCGTGTTTATCGAAGATTTGAGCACCGCCAACTTTGAGGTTTTTGCCGCCGACCTGCTCTAAAAACCACCCGGCAGCCTGGCGTTTTTCAGCTTTGGAGGTGGCTTCGATATTACGGAAAAAAGAACCAGCACAAGGATGGGTGTTTAAATCCGGGTGTTTCTCGGCGCGCATTTTTAAGATTTCAGCACGTTCTTGGGCTAAGGTGATTGGATCACCATCTTTTAAAGCAAAGGTAACGGCAGCTACAATTTCATTGGTTTCTTTAAGATGTGAATGGCGATAGGTAAAAGCAAAATAATCCGCACTGACTTCTTTGGTATTGCCGCTTTGATCAATGATCAAAGCGGACTTTAATACATCACCGACTTGTTTACCCCAAGCCCCGGCATTACCCACCGCAGCGCCACCCACGGTGCCAGGGATGCCCGTCGTATAATTAAGTCCTTCTAAGCCTTCCTGCACACAAAATAAAGCCAAATCATCGAGGACGGTACTAGCTGCCACCGTAATGTCCTGGCCATGACGTTCAATAATAGGTGTAGGCGATACGTAGCGGATCACCGCGCTGTCAATCCCTGCATCTGAAACCACCAAATTCGACCCGCCGCCGATTAAAATAAACGGTATGCTTTTTTGTTTTAGTTCTTTAACGGCTTGTATCAGCTCATCAGGTGTCGTGCATTCAATCAAAAGCCGGCAAGGGCCGCCTAAGCGAAAGGTAGTGAAGTC
>CAZBJT010000110.1:0-5818 GCA_964492215.1 uncultured Planctomycetales bacterium
CCTTTGAAGACCCATTTTGTTTACAATTCATTGGCATCCACTCAACAGATTTTGGTACAGAAACTGGCGGCCTTACTGCGCATCGCCAATTCGCTCGACCGCTCGCATAAGCAAAAAGTGAATAAATTACAGGTCAAGTTCAATCAAAGCGGCGACGCCACCATTGTTGTCAGTACGCATGAAAATTTCTTGCTGGAAAAAGAGAATTTTTCGGAGAAAAAAGAGCTGTTCGAAGAGATTACCGGTAATAAGTTGACTTTAACGGTGAAGAACCAGGACTAATATGGAAGTAAAAGATAAATTCATACACCGCGATTTAAGCTGGCTAGCTTTCAATGCCCGGGTCTTGGAAGAGGCGTCCGATGAGCGCAATCCTTTGTTGGAGCGCGTCAAATTCCTCGCTATTTTCACCACCAATTTAGACGAATTTTTAATGGTGCGCTTGGCCGGGGTCAAAAGGCTCTTGGATTCCGGTTATAACCGCCGTGACCAATTTGGCTTTAGCCCCCAGGAATTATTTGCCGAAATCAAGACCCGCACCGACAGTATGCTTAAAGATTTTTATGATATTTATAACACATCGGTGAGCGATGCCTTGCACGCGCAGAAGATCTTCTTAAAGAAGCCGGCCGATCTTAATCCGGATCAGAAAAAATTCGTCAAACGTTTCTTTGACACTACTTTATATCAGATCATCACACCCATGGCGGTCGATGGGGGTAGGCCTTTCCCGGTACTGCCTTCCAAAACCATTGCCTTTGCCGTTGATATTATCCGTTCGGACAAAAACCATTTGGCCATTTTGCCGGTACCCAAATCCGTGCCGCGGCTCTTGAAAGTGCCTTCCGAAGCTGAAGAAACCGTTTTTGTGTTGACCGACGACATTATTAAAGAAAACTTGAGCGAATTTTTTAAAGGGTATAAAATCCAAGGGTCAGCCTTATTCCGTTTGCTGCGCGACAGCGAGATTGAATTCGCCGAGGAATTTGCCCCTGACTTGCTCAAAGCTTTGGAAAAAGAGTTGAAGAAGCGTTCGACCGCCAAGGTGGTGTCTTTACAAGTTGAAGCTGATGCCAGCTTAGGTCTATTGGATACCTTATGTGCAGGCCTTGATTTTCCGAGGGAAGAAGTAGCTACCTTGAATGGAACGTTGGACTTAAGTTTCCTGTTCGATTTAGCCGTGCATACCGATAAGCCGGATTTGCGTTACCCCAGTTTGGTTGCGGCCAAGACGCCTTATGAGAACATCTTCGATAAGATCAAGGAAGAGGATTTTATCATCCATGTACCGTTCCAGTCTTTTTACCCGACGGTAGATTTGATCACGACCGCAGCCAAAGACCCGGATGTGCTGGCCATTAAGATGACGCTCTACCGCACCAATGAAGATTCCGCCATCATCAAGGCCCTGACCGAGGCGGCCAAGAAGCGCAAGCAGGTCACCGTCGTCGTTGAGATCAAGGCGCGTTTTGAAGAAGAAAAAAATATCCAATGGGCCAAAGACTTAGAAACCGCCGGCTGCCATGTGATTTACGGCATTGCGGGTTTAAAGATCCATTCTAAAATGACATTGATCGTGCGCAAGGAAGAAGGCCGCATCCGCCGTTATGTGCATTTGGCCACAGGTAATTATAATGAACGCACCGCCCAGGTTTATACCGATATCGGTTATTTCACCGCCAATGACGATTTTGCCCGTGACATCGCCGACGTTTTTAATGTCATCACCGGGTATTCGCAGCCGTCACCCTGGAAGAGGGTTATTTCATCACCGCATGATCTGCGTAAATATTTCTTCGATTTGATCGATAAAGAGATCGAAGCGCAGGAGAAGAACAAGAACGGCTCCATCATCGCCAAAATGAATGCCTTGGAAGACATGCAAATCATTGAAAAATTATACACCGCATCCCAGGCCGGTGTTAAAATCAAATTGATCGTGCGTGGTATTTGTTGTTTGGTGCCGGGTGTTGCAGGTTTAAGTGAGAATATCGAGGTCAGGAGCATCGTTGGCCGTTTCCTCGAGCATTCACGCATTTTCATTTTCAATAACAACGGTGCACCGCGGGTGTTTTTATCATCCGCCGACTGGATGACCCGCAACTTAGACCGGCGCATTGAATTATTATTTGAGATCACCAAGCCTGAGATCAAGACCCACTTGCAATTTGTGGTCGATAATTACCTGAAAGACACCCGCAAGGCCCGCCAGCTTTTGGCTGACCGTTCTTACGCCCGGGTGAAAAAAGAAGGCGATACATTTAAAGCACAGGAATATTTCATCAATCATTACACACGATGAGTTATTATATCGGCATTGATATAGGCGGTACCAAGATCGCCGGTGTGGTGGCCACACCTGGCGGCCGCATTCTCACCCGCGCCAAAGTCAGCACCCCTAAGAAAGTAAAATCCAGCGATATTTACCACTGTATTTTAGATGTGATCGATGAGGTCATGAGCGGCGCCTCTTTGAAGCGCACCCAGATACAAGGCATTGGTTTAGGTGTCCCGGGCATCGTTGATACACGCAACCATCGTATCCTGGCTGCCCCCAATATTAATTTGACCGGTTTCCCCCTGGCGTCGCTATTGCGCCGCAAATTCCGCACCAAGATCGCCATGACCAATGATGTCAATGCCGGGCTTTTGGGTGAAAGTTGGCTCGGGGCAGCCAAAGGGTTAAAGCATGTGGTCGGTATTTTTCCCGGCACCGGGGTGGGTGGGGCGGTTTTGATCGACGGCCAAATATTATTAGGAACCCAGGGTGCGGCCACAGAACTAGGGCATGTCATCCTCGATATCAACGGGCCCTTATGCCATTGCGGTAATCACGGCTGCCTGGAAGCATTGGCCAGCCGCTGGGCCATTGAACGGGATATCAGGGCTTTACTGAAAGTCGGCCGTAAAAGCATTGTCACTAAATTAACCGAAGGTAATTTGTCACAAATTAAAAGCCGCATCTTAAAAGAGAGTTTGGCAGCCAATGATGCCGTGGTCAAAAGCGTATTGACGAAAGTATCCGTGACTTTAGGCAAAGCCTGCGTGTCTTTTAACCACACATTTAACCCGCAAGCCATTCTTTTGGGCGGCGGCGTTATCAAAGCCTGCGGTCCTTTCATGCTGCCCATTGCCGCACGTGAATTAAAAGCCGATCCTTTCTTTAAATCATTCAATAAGTGCCGCCTCATCCAATCCACCTTAGGTGACGACGCCGTCCCCCTAGGCGCCCTACGCCTAGCCCAGCAATTTTAGGCAAAATACATTGCCCTGTGTATAGCTAGCGGATATAATACGTCCATGATTGAATCCGCTGATTCCAGAAAAGTCTTAAGTCCTCCGCCGTTTATCACCGATCACGACACATACCTCTTTAAAGAAGGAAATCATTTTAAGCTTTATGAGAAATTAGGTGCCCATTTGACCTCTGTCGACGGGGTGGAAGGTACCCATTTTGCCGTGTGGGCGCCTAATGCCAAGAGCGTTTCGGTCATCGGTAATTTCAATGCCTGGGCCCGCGGCACGCATCCGCTCAAAGCCCGCTGGGATTCTTCCGGTATCTGGGAAGGTTTTATTCCGGGGATTGCCAAAGGCGAATTATATAAATATTATATTGTTTCCCAACACCATTATTATCAGGTGGAAAAGCAGGACCCTTTTGCCATTTACAATGAAGTCGCACCTAAAACAGCGTCGGTGGTTTGGGACCTTGAATATGAATGGCAAGACAAAACTTGGATGAATGAGCGCCATAAACACAATAACCTTAACGCACCCATGTCGATTTATGAAATGCATTTGGGTTCATGGAAACGGGTGATTGAAGAAGATAACCGCTGCATGACCTATCAGGAGTTGGCTGTTCATTTACCTGAATATTTAAATTATATGGGTTTTACTCATGTTGAGTTCTTACCGGTGATGGAACATCCTTTTTATGGTTCCTGGGGTTATCAGACATTGGGGTATTTCTCACCCACCAGCCGCTGGGGCACGCCGCAAGATTTTATGTTTTTAGTCGATGCCTTGCACAAGGCCGGTATCGGTGTGATCTTAGACTGGGTACCATCGCATTTCCCCGGGGATGAGCATGGGTTGGCTTATTTTGACGGCACGCATCTCTTCGAGCATGAAGACCCGCGCAAAGGTTTTCACCCCGACTGGAGCAGCTACATTTTTAATTATGGCCGCAATGAGGTGCGTGAATTTTTGATCTCATCGGCCATGTTCTGGATGGACAAATTTCACATCGATGCCCTGCGTGTCGATGCAGTGGCCTCCATGCTGTATTTGGATTATTCCCGCAAACCGCAGGAATGGATACCTAATCAGCACGGCGGCCGGGAGAACACTGAGGCCATTTATTTCATGCGCCGGCTGAATGAAACCCTCTATGCTAATTTCCCCGACATACAAATGATCGCTGAAGAATCAACGGCATGGGGTGGAGTGTCTCGTCCGGTTGAAACCGGCGGCCTTGGTTTCGGCATGAAATGGAACATGGGTTGGATGCATGACACGCTCGTGTACATGACCAAAGACCCGGTGTACCGCAAATACCATCATAATGACCTGACCTTTAGTTTTTATTATGCGTTTACCGAGAATTTCCTATTGTCCTTGTCGCATGATGAAGTAGTACACGGCAAAGGGGCCTTGGCCGCCAAGATGCCCGGCGATGATTGGCAGAAATTTGCCAATTTAAGACTGCTCTTAGGCTATATGTTCGGCCACCCGGGTAAAAAATTATTATTCATGGGCATAGAAATGGCCCAATGGGATGAATGGCGCCATGAAAAAAGCATTGATTGGCATTTGCTGCAATTCGCACCTCATCAAGGCATTCACCAATGGGTCAAAGATTTAAACCATTTATACAAAAATGAACCGGCCCTCTATGAGCGTGATTTTACGCCGGATGGTTTTGAGTGGATCGACCTTAATGATTATCAGCAGGGTGTGATCAGCTTTTTGCGCAAGAGTGCCGACGGTAAAAGCCAGGTGGCGGTGGTTTGCAATTTTACGCCGATGACATGGCATGATTATAAAATTGGGGTACCTGAAGCCGGTGTGTGGCGGGAATTGCTCAACAGCGATGCCGCGGTCTATGGCGGCAGCAGCCAGGGCAATTTAGGCGGTAAAGAAGCCCAAGCCAAATCTTTTCACGGCCGTCCATATTCGATTAGCCTCACCATTCCGCCTTTAGGAATTTTGTTTTTGAAAAAATAAGATTTGAAATTAAAATATAAAGTGTCAAAACTTAATACAGGAGGGCATATGAAAGAAAAAGTGATTGAGACCGCAGGTAAAACGTGGCGCTTCTTGGGTCAGCATGGTGAAACCAATGTGGCCCAATTAGGCAAAGCCATGAAAGAAAAAGACCAGGTGGTTTTACAGGCTTTGGGTTGGTTGGCCCGTGAAGATAAAATCAGTTACAGCATCAAGAATCGCCGCACCTTTGTTTCCTTAGTCTCCGGTGAATTAAGCGCCTTTAACAGCCAAATGTATAATATGAATGAATCGATCATTGCCGGACCGGCCCACGCAGCGACTAAAGCTAAAGTCAAAAAGTAATCAGTGATTAGGAGTTTTTCTTGAATAAATTTGTTTGTATCCACGGTCATTTTTATCAGCCGCCGCGCGAAAACCCCTGGTTGGATGAGGTGGAGGTGCAGGATTCCGCTTACCCTTACCATGATTGGAACGAACGGGTCACCGCTGAATGTTATGCCCGCAATGCTGCCGCCCGCATCATGGATGATAACCGCCGTATTGCCGATATCGTCAATAATTATTCCAAGATGAGTTTAAATTTCGG
>CAZBJT010000111.1:0-5729 GCA_964492215.1 uncultured Planctomycetales bacterium
ACTCGCTACGTGTCCCCAATTAATCCTATGAACCTTAAAGATAATAGAACAATCAATATAGGGTGGCTGGTTTTTCTCAGTGTTATTGTGGCCATTGAGGTTTTAATGGTCGCGGTGCTGGTGAGTCTGCGTTTTCCGATCCATATTGATCCTTTTGTTTACACCCTTTATCCTTATTACACCTACAGCGTGCATCCGGAGAGGGACATTTTCTTCTTCCGTCTTTTTGTAATGGCCGCGTTTGTGGCCCAAGCTTTTGGATTATGGCTTTACCGTAATGCTTTAGATCAGGAAGGCTTGACCAAACAATTACGTCGCCGGGCTTTGGTGCAGGGGATTCTTTTAAGTCTGCAATTAGTGGTCATGGCACGTGCCTTGATGTTTAACGGTGTATCGTTGTGGGAATGGGGATTATGGGCCTTGGGGCTTATCATGGTCGTGGCTGCATGGTGCATGGATCCGTCACGCTGGCCGTCGGTGCCGTGGGCGGCGTTGGTTGCTGATACGAATACGGCACGGTTTTTGCGCTACCGCATTTTTTTATCCGCTGCTTTGCTGATGGGTTGGGCTGCTGGTACTTGGCCGTCTTTGCCTCGGATCATTTTTCTTTTAAGCACCGGGCATTTTATTAAGGTGTTTTTTTTATCCTTAAGTTTACTCACCATCGTTGCGGTACTGGCACGCATGTTGGCCGGTCGATGGTCAAGGGTGTGGGTGGCTTTGGCATTAGGTTTGCAGGCAGCGGGCTTAGTCAATATGGGGCAGCCTAATTTAGCTATGCCTGCAGGAGTCGTAGCTGCATTATTGTGCGCCTGCTTTTTGCCGCGCCAGGTATCGACCTATTTCATCGTCGGAGAATCCATACTAACTTTCCTGTGGACCAGCGCTTGGTTTAAAATCATTGTTTATGCCAATCGCCCTTGGCTGGCGCAACAAGCCCTGCTCGTATTGAGTATTTGTCTGGTCATTCACAAAATTATTTTCCCGTTTATCCCTAAGATAGTAAGCGCCATTAAATCATGGCCTTGGGGCAAAGTGCTGCCGTGGGCTTTGCCTTTGGCCGTGTTCTTAATTATCTATGTGCCGGACTATGAGGCAGCTGTTGCCCGCATGTTCATCGGCGAGCAATTTCATCACACCAATGCTTTTATCATGGCCCCGGGCTGGTCGCATTTATCCGGCAATTTATTAAATGTGGATACGATTTCCCGCTACGGCATGGGTGCCCCTATCCTTATTAGTGAAATAGCTAAGCATTTAGCCGGCGGTTATGGGTATGTGAGTGTTTTCTGTGTAGTAATGTGGGGGGTGATCCTTTATACGTTATTATGGTATGCATTTTTCAAGCTTTGGTTTAAGGACATGGCTTGGACCGCTTTAGTGATGTTATTAGGCTTACGTTGGGTGTTTTTTCAGACGGAAGTGTATCCGTTTATCTTTACCTATCCTAATGCGACCCCCATACGCTGCTGCTGGGACATCGCGATGATTTTTATTGTATGGCGTCACATCAACAGCAATCAAACCCGTTGGCTCATGGCGGCTTGTGCATTGGCCGGATGGGCGATTTTTTATACACTGGGGGATGGGATTTATTTAGCGACGGCCTTATTTGGCTATATCGGATTTCATTTGCTGGTCAAGGATTTAAGGACAGCTGTTTTACCGGCGGGGCGCCATTGGCTAAGTATTGCGGTTTATCCGGCGCTGACACTTGCGGTCTTATTAGGCTGTTATGCCTTGAGCATCGGGGACAATTTATTTAAACCGCCCTTTTGGCAGAACATGGGCGAGTTCATGAAATATTATTCCTGCGGCTTTTGCGTCAATCCGGTCACCAAAGGGTTTTCCGACGGTAAGTTCATGGAAGCCGCGATCGGTTTGGTCTTGCCGGTGTTTTATACCGCCACCGCTCTTTGGCTTATGAGCCTTTATCTAAAGGGTAGGGGAGAAAATCGGCATCGTTTGGTTATCTTCTTAGCCCTCTATGCCTTGATGGGTTATCACTATTACGCCATGTTGTCGAACAACACCAGTTATTACCGGGCCGGTTTTGTCATTGCCTTTTTATTGGTGTTTTGGGCGCAGGAATGGATTATGCCCCGCATCCATCAAATGAAATGGTTTTTACCTGCAGCTATTGCAGCGGCATTGTATGCCTTGCTCAGCAATCATAACTTTATCAGTTACCCTAATCTCATCAATGTGGTGAAAGACCCGATCGTCGATGCCCGTGTCTTGGATGTGCCGCCGGGGCGTGCCAGCTATTTCAATCATTTGTTCAGGAGCTATGACGAGTCTTGGAAATTACCGCTTAATGATGAAGGCCAGACGGATGAGAAATTACTGACCGAGCACGATTTTCATACCCAAGCCGAGCTGAAAAATTTCTTTCGACAGGAATTTAATTTTAGCGATGATGCCGCTTTGATTGACCGGCTTACATCACCGAATGAGAAGGTGGCTTTGCTGAGCAGCTTTGAAACCGAAGTCTTGATTGAAGCCAAGCGCCGGCCTTTGTTCTTCTATTTTGAATTGCTCAATGCTAGGCCTATGCACATGCGCATGTTCATGTCGACGAGCATATACACCAAGGACAATTTAAAACGCACGATCGATCAAATGGAAAACACAAAAGCCCCGTATGTATTTATGGAAAAAGTATTTTTAGCCGACCGCGTGCCGACCGCTTATTTTGGCGAATTTGCAGAATTATTGGACCTGTTAACCTATGTACGCAAACATTACCACCCTTATGCCGAGGGTAAGTACTTGGTTGCCATGCAAAGGAATGTTGATTGATGAGCATTGCTGTGCGTAATATCACGTGGATAAGTTTAATCTCGGCCACTGCGGCCTTGCAGCTGATGGTCTTGGTTGTGTGGGGGTGCCATGGCGTACCTATTAAACCGATGCCCATCGTTGCTGAGGTAGCCGAATCCATGCGTTCTTATTTTTTCTTAGAGCGTGATATTTTCTTTTACCGTTTGGCATTAGTGGCAGGGGCGATCATCCAGGCAGCCTTGGTCTTTTTTTTCCGTCGCCGCTTGGAAGAAAGAGAATTGGCCCATGACTTAGAACCATTTTTTTATAATGCCGCGTTTTGGCTGGTGCTGCAAATCAGTGCCGGCTTAAGCATTGTCCTAGGCCAAGGCGCCTGGCTACTCTTTTATATCAGCGCCACCACCGCACTCCTAACCCAAATCTTCTGGCCCGAGATCAGGAAATTAATTGGTAGACGGCACCAATTAATTTTGCCGGCGGGAGCTTTGATTTGCGGAGGGGTAGCTTTTATAAATGTGATGGGGGCATTGCATGGGGGAGTGGCATTATTAGCCTGCGTGATCTTGACTCAGAATTGGCGGCAAGCCCGGTGGTTGATTGTGCCGGTGTTAATGGCATTTTTAAGTTTTGTTTTTAAGCCATCCGCATTATTCTTCTTACCTCAATTGGGTCTTCTGGTCGTAGTTTTGTTAATCATCGGCCTTTGTTTATGGATCGCCCCGCGCACACCGCTGTCGATTACATGGCCTGCTTTATCGGGCAAGGCCGCGGGCATTATATTTTCCGTCGTATTAGCCGCATGTTTATTTATCCCCAACATGGAAGCGGTGATCGCCCGGGCTTATGTGGGCGAGCAAGTGCATCACATCGACATGTTCATCATGGCGCCGGGCTGGGCTTCGCTTAAAGGGGCGCGCATGGATGTCGATCAAATCTGCCAATACGGTGTGGGCATGCCGGGGGTGATCGCCCATTTGGCCCAGGTGTTAGGTGGCTTTAATTATGTGCCGGTCTTAAACCTCATCATGTGGGGCTGCATCGTTTATTTTATCCTTTGGTTTTGGTTATTGCGCTGGTGGTGGGGGAGTGGTGCGATTGCCATGGCCACTGTCGTCGCTGGCATAGCTTTGCAAATGTTTCATCCGGGCGTCTATCCCTTGGTGTTTACTTATCCAAGTACCACGGTCATGCGCCATCCTTTGGATATTGTGTTCTTTGCCGGCCTGTTGATCTATGTCCGCACGGATCGCTGGATGTGGCTTGTGATGTCAGCCGTGGCGTGCGGCGTTTCCATTTTCTATTTGGATTCCACCGGCCTTTCCATGCTGGTGGCTTTTGCGGCTTGCCTCGGTGTGCTGGGTTTAAGACAGCCGTCACTGCCACCAGGCTTAAAGTTGGCTGGGCTTTTAGCCCTGGCAGGCACATTGGCCTTGGTTTTATTTTATTGGGCGGTGGGTGATCAGGTGTGGACTAAAACATTCTGGCATCAAATGACGGAGACCGCGGAATATTTCATCAGCGGCATCGGCAATCACCCCATGCATAATAGTTTCCTCGAAGGACGTTTTTGGACGGCGGTGTGGGGGTATGTGATTCCCTGCATTTATGGTTTTACTTTTTTAAATTCTGCGGCTTTGCTGGCAACCAAGCGTGGAGGTACGGAACATATCTGGCCCATCAGTGTAAGTGTGTACGGTTTAGGTCTATACCATTATTACATTGCCCATTCGATCGGGATTAGTTATGGCCCGGCCATTTTACCCGTCGTGTTTCTAATAGGAGGGTGGCTCCAAAAATACAAAACCTGGCATGTGCCGGTTTTAGCGGTCGTGAGCATTTTATTAATGGTTAATCCCATGTGGCACAGCTATCCCCATGTGTGGGACGCGGGTAAAAACCCCATGGTCAATCCGGCCATTGCCAAACCGCTGCCGGATGGGTCGACGTATTTTGCCCATTTATTCCGTCACGACCCTGAATCTGCCAAATTGCCTTTAAATTCCTTAGGGAGTGCCGATGAGCAATTATTCACTGAATCGGATTTCGCCAATGATGAGCAACTGGTCGATTATTTCCATAAAGACTTTGATTTTGCCAAGGACGCGCATTTGATCGACTCCATTACATCCCCGTCGGATAAAGTGCCTGTGATCAGCAGTTTTGAGACCCGTATCCTTATGCAGGCGGATCGCCGCCCGTTCTTTTATTATTTTCCCCTGCTTAATGCGCGCCCCAAACACATGCGCACCTTGGTTTTTAACTTTTTACATACGTCAACCCTGCGTTATAATAGCAAAGCCCTAAATCAATTAGAGGAAGAAAAGCCGCCGTTTATCTTTATGGAAAAGATATTCCTGAATGAAAATGTGCCGGACTTTTATGCGCTGCGGGGGGAGAACATCCTCGCCATAATTAATTATGTACAGGCCAAATATGTGCCGTATACTGAAGGGGAATATTTAGTTGTGATGAAACGCAAAGGAAATGATCAATGATTCGCATCGGCATTGCCGGCTATGGTTACTGGGGCCCCAATTTATTACGGAATTTCGTCGATAATAGTCAGGCCCGTGTCGTCAAAGCCTGTGATTTAAATCCCGTCCATTTGAAATCCATCCAACGCCAATACCCATGGGTTAAGGTAAGTACGCATTTTGCGGACCTTTTGACCGACGAGGTCGATGCGGTGGTGATCGCGACCCCCACACTGACTCATGCGCCTTTGGTTGAAGCCGCCCTTAAGGCAGGTAAGCATGTGCTGGTTGAAAAACCTTTTGTAACGACCAGCCGTGCGGCTGACCGCCTAACAGCTTTGGCCCGCCGTCAGAAACGCGTGCTCATGGTCGACCATGTATTTTTATACACCCCGGCGGTACGCAAGATCAAACAGATCTGTGAGCGGGGCGATTTGGGCCAAGTGCTTTTTTTTGACGCTGTGCGCTCCA
>CAZBJT010000112.1:0-5686 GCA_964492215.1 uncultured Planctomycetales bacterium
GGCAGCTGGAACAACCTTCCGAGGTGAATAATTCAACCACGGCAAAAGGACGCCCGGCCTGTAACTGGCTGTCGGCATGACTTAAAGGGGAACAAAAAAAGATGCACAGAAAAAATAAAACACATCTATTTAACACCGGCAATCTCCTCTTCCTTCAAAGACAGGCCGGCGGTCTTCATTTGACGCAATAATTTCTCCTGCCATTGACCAACGCTGTCATACGGCGTATAGAGCACGTCAAAATATTCCGTCGGGCGTTTAAACTTTTCTACATCTTCATAAAAGACAGCCACGCGGTTACGGCCCAATTTACCGACCAAGAAGCCCAATTCAAACACTGTTTCCTGTTTGGTGACCAGCAAAGCATTCTTGGGGTCTTGTATCTTCTGGAACATAAGCTCATCCGCTGAAAGCACTACCACCGCAAAATTGAAATTAGGGTTCATGGCAAATTGCTCGATGATGGAGTGCCGGCCATGGCCGCGGTCCTGGGGCAAAAATGTTGCCGCCCCCATCTTTTGCAAGAATGCCCGTACCCCGGAGCTGATCTGATTATCCATCCCGGCAAAAAATACCTGCACATTGACGGAACGCCAGGCAAATTGCGGGGGCTTGATGCTGACATCAGCATAAGGGGCCTCATCTATCACAGATGGTACCGGCGGAAGAACAGCCGGTTTAATGCTAACGTCGGCATATGGCGCATCATCTGTATTTAATTCCGGTACCGGTTTATTTTCCGTTATATTTTCCGTTACCCATTGCTCAACGTCACCCATAGGCACAATACCGGTCTGTTCATCAATCATAGGTTTGACCACCATGATTGACTCCGGCTCCTCTTGAACCTCAGATGATTTCATGATATCCGGCCCCAAAGATGCCTGTAATGGGCCTGCCGCTGTCTTTCCCAACACCGTTTGCTTAAAACCATCAATACTCTTATTCAATGACTTGCGGACCTTGTCTATTTTCTTTGGGTCGACACCGGAAGAGCTATGGGGTACTTTTTTCTTTGGGCTCATAGGAGTTCTCCATAAACATTTTGTCCCTCGACGGATTTAAGCCTCACCTGACTGATTTTATTGGTCAAATCCTCACTGGCCTTGATTTTGACACGCACATAATGATCGGTCAATCCGGACCACAGACCATTCTTATGCTCTTCGAATAAAACCTCCTGGGTCGTCCCCAGCAGCGACTCATGAAACATGCGGCGCTTGCGCTGGCTTAAATCCCGTAAGACCTGGCTGCGCTTATTGATCACGTCCGCCGGAATATTATCAAGCGTACGGCTTTTGGCCATATACCGCGGTGAATAACTAAATACATGAAAATAATGAATGGGTAATTCCCGTAACAGGTCGGCGGTGGCATCAAAATGGCTGTCGGTTTCGCCGGGAAAACCTACGATCACATCTGTGCCGATACAAATGGATGGCACTTTATGATAAGCCGCCCAAATAAAATCGCTAAACTCTTTGGTGGTGTATTTACGCTTCATTTCGGTAAGTATATCGTCGTGGCCGGCTTGCAGCGGGATGTGCAAATAACGGCAAAGTTTGTGGCCTTCCCCCATATAAGCAAACATGCCCATGGGTATGGTGGTGGGTTCAATCGAAGAAATACGTATGCGGGATAATCCCTCGATCGTGTCGAGCCGTTGTATCACATCCATAAGGCCATGATCGTCATTGGTGTAGGTGCCGATATTAATGCCGGTCAAAATCAATTCTTTATGGCCTGCGGCAACCAATGCCCGGGCTTCCAATAAAATGTCGTCGAACACACGGCTGCGGGCCCGGCCGCGGGCATAGGGGATTTCGCAAAAGGAGCAAAAGAAATCACAGCCGTCCTGGATCTTGATATTGGCCCGGGTATGCACATGATCAATGGATGCGACCGCTATGGTGAATGGCTCACGCTCAATTGTGGGCGCCACGACTTCAGCCGTTTGCGGCTCGGGGTACTCATTAAAGACAGCAACCAAATCCATTTTGCGCTGATTACCGACGATCCAGCGCACATTAGGCAAAGCAGCCAATTTTTCTTTTTGCACCTGGGCCTGACAACCTACTAAGGCAATACGGGCACCGGGATTCAGGCGGTTGACTTTATTAACGAGCTTGCGGGTGTCCGCATCTCCACCCTCGGTCACCGTGCAGGTATTGATGACTACAATATCGGAGGGCTGCTCAAAATCAACCACGGTATAGCCGCCGGCTTCGAAAGAATTCTGTATCGAGGCTGTTTCCGATTGGTTAAGGCGGCAGCCTAATGTATAAAAAGAAATTTTCTTCATTTTAATTCCGAGAGATGTTTCATGCGCCGCAACATATTAGGATGCGTGCTTAATATTTCCATCATTTTATCACCGGTGCTGAGTTTCAAGGTTTTGCTGCGCAATCTAAAAAGCTCATCGCTGTCGATGGTGCCGCTTTTATCCGTATCCAGTTCTTTAATGTCCTTGATCTCATTAAAAGCTTGTGAAGGATCATTGAGGAAGAACGCCTTCATGCCTTGGGCTCGCTTCATATCTTCGGTGTCGGCCATCCGTGCAGAGCCATAAACTAATTTGTATAAAGCCGAAGCCAAGGCCGCAGGCTTATTGCCCAACTCGACTGAACCTTTATCTGCATAATACTCCCGGATGCGCGAGCCATAGAGTACCAATAAATTCGTGATAAAGTAAAATAAGAATGCCACAAGACCAATAACCATGCCGCTGGGCGCATTGCGATCATCCCGACGGCCGCCGCCATACCACATAAAATGCCAGGCCAAACGGTACATGATCATGGGGATGACTGAAATAAGCGTGATCGTCAATACATCGCGGTTTTTAAGATGAGTCAATTCGTGGCCTAAGACCGCGCGTAATTCATCGTCGTCCAGCAAACGTAAAATACCTTCATGGACGCATACCCGACCGTCACGCTGGCCGCGGCCGAACGCAAAAGCATTAGGCACCTGCGAGGGAGAAATACACACACGCGGCATGGGGATATTGGCCCGGCGAGCCAAATCCTCGATCATCCCCCATAGCTTAGGGTTATCTTCCCTCTTGATATATTTCACCTGGGCGGTCCATTCAATGATGTTAGGGCCGATCATGTATTGCAGCCCCATAAGCCCGAGTGAAATAAGCAGGTAAAAATAAAAATCATGCATACCCATGGCCGTGCCGATCAGCACGATCGTGGCATAAATAATGGCGAATAAAGCACCGATCAATAAAAACATGCGGGCTTGAAGTGACACCATAATCTTACCCTCCCTACTTTGATAAAAATAGCAGCACCCAGGCTGCTAAAAAACATAAACCGCCGATGGGTGTGAAAGCGCCTAACCATTTCATATTTGTTAAAGCTAAGACATATAAACTGCCTGAGAATATTATAATCCCGGCGAGCATGCATAGGCCAGCTAAATTGATCTTGGGGTCTTGGCTGACGGTGGAAAGCCAGGCCACCACAATAAGCCCCAACGCGTGAATAAAATGATAGAACACAGCCTTTTGATATACATCTTTGCCATAATCGGATAAAACATCTTTTAAGGCATGCGCCCCAAAAGCACCCAAGGCCACAGCTAAAAACATGAACAGCGACGCGACTTTAACCCAAACCATAGGTATGCTCCTTAAGCCATGTTAATCCCAAATCAAAACCTTCGCAGGTTGCTTTAACGCGTAAATCAAACCATTCATCGCCGCTGTTTCCATTTTCTGTATACGCCTTAATCAACCGTGCATTTTCCTGCGCGGTCAATTGATCACGCGTTTCTTCCATGACAGGCGTTTTTCCTAAAAAGGCCTCCACCTCAAATGTAATTTCATGACGCAGGTATGTACCATCTTGCTGACGGGCGGACAATAAAATCTTGGCCGGGCGTTTCAATGGAAAGGCCATGCTCCCTTCAATGCCATTGCGAATGACCATGATGCCGGGAAAACCGGCACGCTCAGCAATGACTGTCATCTTTTCACCATACGGCGGATGAAACGCTGAGGTGATAATGATTTGCGCATCAACAGGTTTGATAAATTTCTCCAGCGTCGATAAAAAAGGACGCTTGATGGTCTGACGGCGCAAATCGACCCAATGGTCTACGGCCAGAGATATGTCCTGCTGATTAAAGAACCATCCATATTGAGGCTTGGCTTTGGCCAAATCACTATTTTGCTTAGCAAATGTCGACGGCAAAAGTTTGGCCACATCCAATAAATTAAAGACCAACTTAGGCCCGCTATTGCGACCCACCATATGTATGGCCCTATACCCTAATGCCTGTATATGATTGGCTATCAACGGCGTGATCATATAGGAATGGTCGTTGCCGTCAAAAGGTTCGGCTAATTGAATAATAGATTCACCCGACGGGGTAGGCTGACAAAATGCAGGTGTGATAGTTTCCTGCATGGCTTGCCAAATACCTTCGTATTCATCATGGGTTTCATAGCGCACGCGTAAAAAACTGGCTACAAGCCCGCGGGCGCCATCGCCGGGGTCTTTGGAAAATAAGAATTGGCCTAAGTCATAGGCGGTTTGTTTATCCAAGGTGTGCCCGCTGATTAATTGCGCGCAAATCCAACGCACAAAATCCGGCGTATCCGCCGCAATAGCTTCAACTAAACGTTGGGGGTCTTGAAAGACGCCCGGCGCAAAAGCTTCCCCTAGAATTTCTTCCTGAGGTTCAATCCCCTTGGCCAATAATCCGGCAAAAAAAGCTCCTTGGGCCGCGGGCGATACTTTTCCGGCTTTAAGGTCTTCCAGGATTTCCCGGGCCAAATCTTCGCTTAAGGCCTTACTACCCTTTTTGCCGACCCCAACAGTTTTTATCCCGCGCACAATGGCGGGTTCATTAGTATCCAAAACAATAGGCATAGGGCCCATTATACTAATTTTTTGCATAAACACCAAATTTAGTTATAATAGGCACCTTATGAAAATAGGTTTGGTGGACATAGATAAGCCGCTTATTTTAGCGCCCATGGAAGACGTCACGGAACTGCCCTTTCGCCTGATTTGCCGGCAATTAGGGGCGGACATTGTGGTGACGGAATTTACCTCTTCCGAGGGCATTATCCGCGAAATCCCCCGCATCATGGAAAAAATCCAGATCGTTGAGGCTGAACGGCCGGTGGCCATTCAAATCTTTGGCGGCAGGCCTGATGCCATGGGTGGCGCGGCCCAAGTGATTGAAAGACTTAACCCTGATTTCATTGATATTAATTGCGGCTGCTGGGTGAAAAACCACGTGGCCCGTAATGAAGGCGCCGGTCTTCTGCGTGATTTGCCCCTTTTTGAATCCATTGTGAAAGCCACGGTCAAAGGTACTAAATTACCTGTGACGGTGAAAACCCGTTTAGGCTGGGACGAAGAAAGCATTGTGATTGAGGATGTGGCCCGCATGGTTGAAGCGGCCGGTGCGCAGGCCCTGACCTTGCATTGCCGCACCCGTTCCCAGGCGCATAGCGGTTTTGCCGATTGGACGTGGCTTGAGAAGATTAAAAAAGTTGTCTCCATTCCCGTCATTGGGAATGGCGATGTTACGACCCCCGAAGATGTGAAAGCCATGCTGGAAACCGGCTGCGACGGTGTCATGATCGGGCGTGGTGCTATTGCGAACCCTTGGATTTTTAAACAAGCCAAGCATTTCCTTAAAACCGGCACCCACCTGCCCG
>CAZBJT010000113.1:0-5658 GCA_964492215.1 uncultured Planctomycetales bacterium
ATGCAGGCACTTATCCGCCGCAAAAAAGAAGGGCGCTTCTTTGATTATTTGTCGCCCAAGGCATTTATCCGGCCGTTACTGGCCCATGAAAGGCATCAGGCCATCATTGAATTATCAGCCACCCTTTGCCGTGAATATGATTTAAATCCGGTTGAGATAGCTGATATGGTGTGGGAGCGTGAGCAATTGCTTCCCACCGGCCTCGAGCATGGGGTGGCGGTGCCGCACGCACGTGTGGCTAATTTGGCGCAACCTTTATTGGCCATCGGTGTTTCTAAAGTCGGTGTTGATTTTGATTCCCCGGATGGCGAGCCGGCACGCTTGGTGTTTCTGATTTTGACTCCTTTAACCGATCATGAGAAACAATTAGAGGTGCTAGCGGACATTGCCAAGACATTTCAGGACCCTGTGCTCGTCGAAAAAACCTTGGAAACCAGGAATTTTACCGAATTCCTAGCTTTATTGAAAAGTTCATTAAATTAAAATATTCAGTATCAGGAGAGGATTGATGGCAAAAAAGAAATTAACACAACAAGAGGCCTATCGCCTAGGTACGGACCAGCAATTTATTGATTCTGTTGATTTAGGTCCTTGGACTACCTACAGCTTATTAAATGACCCCAAGCATTTAGGTTTTGTTTTGGCCCGCTATAAATTCCCGGCCAAGATGTTTGATGGTTTTGATTCAGCCATTGAAGTCGGTTGCGGCGATGCATTCGGCACGCCGATCGTGGCCCAGCATGTTAAGAAGGTGTTGGCCATAGAGCCGGATGGCCGGCATATCGAAAGCAATAAGAAGAGGTTGTCTAAGGTCAAGAATATTGAGTTTCGCCAGGGAACTATTCAAGACCTAAAGTTACCCAAAGCCTCTTTCGATGGTGCTTATTCCATCGATGTCATCGAGCATTTAGACCAGCATTTAAATGAACCGTTTGTCAAATCGCAGGCTGCTATTTTGAAGAAGAACGGTGTGTGTATCATCGGTACGCCCAATATCACCGCCAATGAATATGCCTCCGAACGCAGCCGCGTGCAGCACATTAATTTGCACAGCCAGCAATCCTTAAATAAATTAATGTCTAAATTCTTTCAACGCGTCTTCATGTTCGGCATGAACGACGAAGTCCTACACACCGGCTACGCGCCGATGTGTCATTATATTTTTGGTATGGGTGTAGGCGTTAAATAAAACCCTGTCATTCCCGCGAAGGCGGGAATCCAGGCAGAGGATTTATGCATAAGTATGTTTATATAATATTTTGTCTGTTCGTAATGCATGCTACTTTAGCCTTTTCAGACAATGCAACGCCGTCAGCGCTAACTGGGAAAATGGTTATAGGGATGCGTGATAAGATTGTTGTGAAGGATTTTGATAATGATAATGTTCTTTATCTAGCTAAATTGGGTGCATATGATCCTCAATTTTCTCATTCTGGCGAAGAGATTTTACTTTTTAAGTGGGATAAAGTGACGAGTGGTGTATCTCCGGAAGACGCTGGTGAATTACAAATTGTTGATATGATGGGAAATTCAAAGTCAATTAAACATATTCCAATCGATTTATTAGCTGGTTACACATGGTCATTAGATGATTCACAGATAGCCTATATTTTGCATAATCGAAACGAAGATCATCTCTACATTATGGATAAACAAGGAAAAGAAATTTGGGACACGCCAATCGAGCCTGGCCAACATCCATATCTTTTAGGATATGGAGACGGAAGGCTTTTTATAGAAAATCCAAGGTTTTTAAATAATGGCAAGAGTATTATCTTTATGGGTAAAAGATCAAAAGCACATGGATGGTATGCAAGCGGCATCTATGAGTATGAATTCGATAGTAAAAGTTTAAAGCAATTAGAGGATATCCCAGAGCTTCAATATTTCTCAATTTCTCCAGATGGGACAAAAATTGCCTATATTGCCAATTATCGTTTATTTATGATGGATCAGCATTATAGGAATACCCAAAAACTTGCAAATACGGCCTATGGTTTCTGTTCTTGGTCGCCTGATTCTAAGCAAATCGTCTTTGGTTTTCCTCGATTTGGAGCTAATGAGCCTGGTTCTAATACGGCATTTGTATTTGATGCCCACATGATAGATATTCAGGATGGCAAGCAAACCGTTTTATTTAATAAAGAAAACTTGGCAAAGGATTTTTCTGAGCCAGTTGATTTAAAGAATTTGGATTGGAGTAAGTAGTCGTATTTGTATAGAGGGTCTTAATGCAATTTTATGAGAAAGTGTCATTTGTTGTTTTTGTAGGTTTCTGGTGTCTTATCTATATAAGCGAACTATTTATTTTTATATCGAAATTGCGTCGAAAAGAGCGTTTTCAATCGAGATTTTTCAAGATAATAAGGGCATTCTCCATAATCGGCATTGTTTGTCTTTGCTACGCATATTTTATTGAGCCTTACTGGGTGGATGTTCATCACGTAAGTATCCAGACAAATAAATTACAGAATACATCATTTACAGTTGTTCAGATTTCCGATTTGCATTGCGATAAGAAAATCCGTAATGAGCTCAAAATTGTTAAGCTCATTCTTATATGTTAATCGAGGCATCGGCATGGAAGGCGGACAAGCGCCTCGAATTAGATTCTTTGCCAGACCCGAAATCACTGTTTTTGAAATTCATCCAAAATGATTGGAGGGCATATGAAGAAAATGATTAATGGTTGTTTAGTGATGATGGCAATATTTGTTATATCCGGTTGTGCCAGCACTGAGGTTTATCGAGGGCCCCGTGCTTTATTGAATAGAGCTACATTTGATTTATCATGTCCCATAGAGCAATTAGTAGTTGTAGATATAGATGCTAATACTAAAGGTGTAAGCGGGTGCGGTAAGAAGGCAACGTATATTCGCATGAATTATTCTTGGATAGCTAATACACCTGTGCAGCAATAGTTTTATAGGGAATTAAGTACGTGTCCCCTTTGTGCTAGAAATTTCTTTGGGCATTACCTGTGCAGTTAAAAGGTGCTATTCCCACTGAGCAAGAGATTAAAAAGGGTTTGACAACTTAAGGCAATATATAAGAATTGCACATTGTTTTGTTAAGCTTTAGAGAAGATTTACAATTAAACGAATTTTATTAATCAGTCACAACCCCCCTAAAGTGACAAAATGGGAGGGCGTAAGTATGAAAAATATAAATACAGAGAAAATACAAGATATTGTCGTTTTTCGTCCTAAAGGGGCAAAAATGACTGTGGAGGTTCAATTAAAGAATGAAACCGTTTGGCTTTCTCAAAAGCAGATGGCAGAGCTTTTTAATAAAGATGTTAACACTATCGGTGAACATATTATTAACCTCTTTAAAGAAAAAGAGCTTAACAAGACTTCAGTTACCCGGAAATTCCGGGTAACTGCTATTGATGGAAAGTCTTATATTACAGTATGTTACAGTTTAGACGTCATAATATCTGTTGGATATAGGGTTAAATCTAAGCGGGGAACAGAATTCCGTATTTGGGCGACTACTCTATTAAAGCAGCATTTGATTCAAGGTTATACCATTAATGATAAACGACTTAAAGAACACACCGCCAGTTTAAAGGCTCTTCAAAATGCTGTGAAGATGCTAGCCGACTTAAGTCAACGTAAAGCTTTAACCAGCGATGAGGCTACAGGATTATTTGAAGTCATTCGTGATTATAGCTATGGCCTGGATGTCCTGGATGACTATGATCATGGCCGTATTGAGATCAAATCAGCTACCGCGAAAGAATCGTATCATTTAACCTATGACGAAGGTATGCGCCTTGTCCAACAAATGCGCCAAAAGTTTGGTGGCAGTAGTTTGTTTGGCCATGAAAAAGACGAATCATTTAAAAGTGCCTTAGGTGCAATTTATCAGACATTTGGCGGTAAAGACCTTTATCCAAGTGTTGAAGAAAAAGGAGCTAATCTTCTATATTTGGTTGTGAAGAACCATTCATTCTCCGATGGGAATAAGCGTATTGCCGCAGCGTTATTCGTCTGGTTCCTTGACCGTAATAAAATTCTTTATAAGGCTGATGGCGGCAAGCGCATAGCGGACAATGCTTTAGTTGCCATTACTTTGATGATTGCTGAGAGTCAACCTAAGGAAAAAGATATTATTGTGGCTTTGGTAGTAAACTTGATTAATAAATTGAATTAAGGTTGGAATTAAGTTGTATGTAATCCTAATTCTAAGGATTAATTTCATGCCCAATATTGGAGAAGAGTTAGTAGGAGCTTATTTTAAAGTATGTCTTAACTGTAAGTTTGTTGATTACAATATCCATACTGATGATGTTCAAGGTGAAATTGATGTTATTGCAATTGATTTTGAGAATAAGAAAATCTATATCTGTGAAGTAGCGACTCACGCCATTACTGGCTTACAATATGTAAAAGATAAGAAATCGGACAACGTTAATAAATTAATAGAGAAATTTGATAAAAATATAAGATATGGAAAGAATTTTTACAATGATTTTGAACAGCATTATATGCTTTGGTCTCCTATTGTTAAGCATGTTAAGAAGGCTAATGCTAAATGGGATCAAATTAAAGATATAGAAGCTATCAGAAAGCATGTGCGCTCTAAGCATGACATTGATTTAGAAGTGGTAGTGAACCAGGATTATTTGGATAAGATAAATGCGCTAAGAAAGTTTGCTTCTAAAGAAACGAAAGAAAGTAAATTAAATGTAGTAAGATTGTTCCAAATAGAAGAGCGTGTGAAGCAATATGTTGAGATTCTTAGAAAAAGAAAGAAATAGTAGCAACGGTGATGGAGGTGATCTTGAACAAAGTTTTCCTAGAAACCTACGGCTGCCCGTTGGGTAGCATGATAAGAAAATTGATGGGTCTTAATCTCATATGAAATTATCCGATTATATAGCGGAGTTCTTAGTGTCCCAAGGCGTGACAAAGGTTTTTGTTGTCTCTGGTGGGGCTATTATTCATTCGATTGATTCAGTGGCACGCCACCCTAAGATTGATTATGTGTGCGTTCAGCATGAGCAGGCGGGTGCGGCGGCAGCGGATGCGTATTGGCGGGTGAGCGGTAAGATTGGGGCGGTGATGGTGACATCCGGGCCTGGTGCTACCAATCTGACGACGAGCATTTGCAATGCCTATTTTGACTCCATCCCCATGCTATGCATTTGCGGGCAGGTCACCACACCGCGCTTGCGGCCGAGTACCCAATTGCGCCAAAAAGGTTTTCAGGAAACAGATATTGTTTCTTTATTCTCATCCATCACTAAATACATCCATCAGGTTTTAGATCCTCAAGACATTAAGTATCATTTGCAAAAAGCCGTGTATATTGCCCGGGAAGGACGTCCGGGTCCGGTGGTGCTGGACATCCCCGATGATTTGCAGCGTGTGGACATTGATGTCAGCAGTTTGCGTGAATTTATTCCGCCGGTTGCGCCGCATCAATCCCCGCGCTCCGAAGATATCATTCATTTGGCTCAATGGTTAAATGCCTCCAAGCGTCCAGTTTTAGTCCTCGGGGCAGGCATACGTATTGCCGGACAGATTGATGAAACCTTGGCTTTTGCCCGCCGCTGGAATATCCCTGTTTTGACCACGTGGGGGGGGAAGGATATTTTGGATTTCACCGACCCGATCACCAGATCGACCTTGTCGGCCGAAAGCTTGTCCT
>CAZBJT010000114.1:0-5650 GCA_964492215.1 uncultured Planctomycetales bacterium
CTTTTACGCCGGCCATCGGTGTATTAATCGCCTTGGTCGATAGCTTGGCCATGATCAAGAAAGACGGCTTGCAGAATATGTTTGCCCGTTACATTCATTTGGCCAAAGCCACGCGTGCCGGTTGTGCCGCCATCGGTTTGGAGTTATTCCCTGATCCGAATTGCGCCACCAATGTCTTGACCGCGGTGAAATTACCGGCCGGTATTGACGGCGAAAAATTGACCAAGATCATGCGCGATACACATGGTATTACTTTTTCCGGCGGGCAGGATGCCTTGAAGGGCAAAGTCATCCGCATGGCGCATATGGGTGCTTTGGATGAATACGATATCATGACCGGCCTGGCCTGTTTAGAGAAAGTATTGCATCAAATGGGTCACAAATTTGAATTGGGCGCCAGCTTAAGCGCAGCACAAAAATTTCTTAACTCGAAAGCATAAGGGTGAGTCATGTTTAAGATCTTAATCAGCGATAAATTAGAAAAAGAAGGTCTTGATATTTTAACCGGCGAGAAGAGTTTTCAGGTCGACTGCAAATTTGGCATCCCGGCCGCAGAATTAAAAGCCATCATTAAAGATTACGATGCCTTGATCGTGCGTTCAGGCACACAGGTCACCGCAGAAATTTTAGAAGGTGCAGACAAGCTTAAAGTCATCGGCCGTGCCGGTGTGGGGCTTGATAATGTGGATTTGCCGGCCGCCACCAAAAAAGGTGTGGTCGCCATGAACACACCGGCGGGAAACACCACATCCACCGCTGAGCACACCATGAGCATGATTATGGCGCTGTCCCGTAATATCCCGCAAGCCGTGGCTTCTTTACGTGCTGGCAAATGGGAGCGGGCCAAATTCACCGGCATCGAGCTTTATGGAAAGACATTAGGCATCATCGGTTTAGGCCGTATCGGTACAACGGTCGCCAAGATGGCACAAGCTTTTGGCATGAAGACGATCGGTTATGACCCATTCTTGTCGGCGGAAATCGCGGCCAAGAACGGCATTGCTTTAGTTGACTTAGAGACCATTTATAAAACCGCCGATTACATCACGGTGCACATCCCCAAAACGGATGAGACCACCAATATGATCGGTGATGCCCAAATTGCTTTGATGAAAAAGACCGCACGCCTGATCAACTGCGCCCGCGGCGGCATTATTGATGAGCAAGCATTAACCAAAGCCTTGCAAGAAAAACGCATTGCTGGTGCAGCGCTGGATGTGTATGACGTTGAACCCCCGGATTTTAATGCACCTTTATTTAAGTTAGATAATTGCGTGACCACCCCGCATTTGGGTGCATCCACCTCAGAAGCCCAGGTCAATGTAGCTATCGAGATTGCACATGCCGTCAAAGATGCTTTATTAGGCCGCGGCATCCGTAATGCCGCTAATTTCCCGTCGCTGTCTGCCGAAAGCTATAAGGCCATCGAGCCTTATTTGGATTTGGCCGAACGCATGGGTAAATTTGCCGGGCAATTGGTATTGGGCCGTATTAAAGAAGTAAGGGTCACTTATAGCGGTGCCATTGCCAAAGAAAAGACCACGGCCGTTACCATGGCTTTGGCCAAGGGTTTATTGACGCCGATGTTAGGTGAAGGGGTTAATACCATCAATGCCATGAACATGATGAAAGACCGCGGCGTTCCCATTCATGAGACCGTGTCCACCCAAGAGGGGGAATATGTCAATGCTATTACATTGGATATCAGCACGGACAAAGACCCGTTTAGTTTATTAGGCACATTATCCAGCAATAAACAGCCGCGCATCGTTAAGATCAATAATGTGTACATCGAAGCGATACCGGCGGGGCATATTTTATTCATTAATAATAATGACAAGCCGGGTATTGTGGGCGCCATCGGTACAATTTTAGCCGGGGCCAATATCAATATCGCAGGCATTACCTTAGGCCGTGAGAATAACCAGGGTGTTGCGGTCAGTGTGGTGAATGTCGACAGCGAGATCCCTGAATCGGTGATCATGCAATTGCGTCAAACCAAGAATATCCTCTTTGTTAAAGCAATAAAGGTTTAGTCGATAATGACGGAAAATCTTTGGTGGATACCTTTGGCGGCAGGCCTGGAAGATGCGCTGAATCCATGTGTCCTTATGACCTGTGGGTTTCTCCTGCTGTATCATGCGCATGTAGTTGTTGCCGGAAAGACCAAAGGCCGTTTGTTCTTTGTTTTTATGGTTTTTGTATTCACCTTGATCTTTAATTTAGGTTTTTTTCAAAACCTGCTGACGCTGGATCAGGTGCAGACAGCCATCAAATATATTTATTGGGTGCTGGCGGTCGTGGTGTTATGTACGAGTTTTATGTGCCTTAAAGATTGGCGGGATTTGCACCGGGGTGTTGATCAGCCATTGTTTTTGACGCGGGTGGCGCTTAAAATCCAGGGCTTGATGTCTCGTCGGGCATTTATTGTAGCTATGGCCTTGGTCCTGACTGTTTTGGCCAGCCTTTGGCCCATGAATTATTACATGGGGATATTTGCAAGCCAGGCATTGCTGCCGGGCAAGTTTTGGTCTAATGCCGGTTTATTGGTGTCTTATACGTTTATAGTGTTGTGGCCTTTGTATGGCTTATGGGCTTTATGCTCCTGGAAAAAGGTGCGCCCGACGCTGTTAGCGATGATCCAGGCCGCAGTGCTGGGATCGGCGGGATTCGGAATTTTCTTTATTTTAAAATAGGAAAGGTAATGTTATGAATTTAGTGGTTTTTGGCGCTCAGTGGGGCGATGAAGGTAAGGGTAAATTAATCGACATTCTTTCCGAGGGTGTTGATATCACCGCCCGTTACCAGGGTGGTAATAATGCCGGGCATACCGTCATCGTCGGTGATAAGGAATACATTTTTCATTTGATCCCTTCGGCAATTTTGCGTAAAGACAAGGTTTGTGTCATCGGCAACGGTGTGGTGATCGACCCTAAGGCCCTGTTGGATGAAATGGACGGCTTAAAGAAACGCGGCTTGCCCATGAGTGCCAAACAATTAAAGATTTCCGCCAATGCGCATGTGGTCATGCCGTATCACCGTGTCATGGACCAATTGCGTGAAAGCAAGCGTGCTAATAAAATCGGTACGACCGGCCGCGGCATCGGACCCTGCTATTCGGACAAGGTCGGACGCATGGGCATTCGCATGATTGATTTGCTTAACCCTAAAGTGCTCAAGGCCAAGCTCGCCGATAATTTGAATGAAAAGAACGATATCTTTGTGAAGGTGTATGGTTTTAAGAATTATGATTTCAGCAGTATTTATAAAGAGTATGCCGCTTATGGCCGCAGGCTGAAAGCTTACATTTGCGACACCGCCATTTATTTGAATGATGCCATTGATAACAAAAAGAAGGTGCTGTTTGAAGGCGCGCAAGGCACATTCCTGGACATTGATTTCGGTACATACCCGTTTGTGACGTCATCCAATGCCACCGTTGGCGGGGCATCATCCGGTACCGGTGTGCCGCCCACCAAAATCGGCAAGGTCATTGCTGCGGTCAAAGCATACACCACGCGTGTAGGGGAGGGGCCTTTCCCGACGGAATTTGATACGAAAATGAATGAATGTATACGCAGCAAAGGTCATGAATTCGGTGCCACGACAGGCCGTGCCCGCCGCTGCGGCTGGTTTGACAGCGTCTTGGTGCGTTATGCAATCCTCATCAATGGCGCCTCTGAATTAGCCATCATGAAGCTGGATGTGTTGGATGAATTAAAAGAAATTAAAATCGCGACGGCTTATAAGTATAAGGGTAAGCTTTATAAAGATTACCCGCATGACCTGGATGTCTTAAGCCAAGCTCAACCGGTTTATGAAACCATTCCAGGCTGGGCCGCCGATACCCGCGAAGTGCGCCAATATAACAAATTACCATTGAATGCCCGTCGCTACATTGAACGCTTAGAAGCCCTACTCAAAGTCAAAGTCAAATACATCTCAGTAGGCTCCAAACGCGACGCCATCATCATCCGTTAGTAAAATAGGTAAAAAATGGGGACATGTACTCGCTACGTGTCTCCATTTTTTTTAATTTTTCAAGGAAACCGCTTTCCCCAAAACCCCCGCAGTATCTTGTTTTTAAATCATCTATATGCCATCCTTTATATAGATATGAGACCCCCATTAATTATCCTCATCATTACTGCTTTCTTATTGACCAGCTTGGGGCCACTGCCTGTCCAAGCCCAGGAAATAGTTTTGCCTAAAATCGGCGTCATGGTGCCGTTGAGCCCTGAATTCACACCTGCTCATTTGCAAGGTATCACCATTCACCCCGACAATGCCCTGCAATTCGATTTTATTATCCACAAGGGCGACGGCCAATTAAGCGATACCCAGAAAAAAGAGGAGTACACCAAGCTGGTCAAATATTTCCTGGCTTCATTGACCATTGCCGATGAAGACCAATGGGTCAATTTGTCGCCCTATGAAAAAGACCGCATCATCCAGGATAATTTCGGCAAGACAGAAATGGGCCGTGATTTATTGGCCCAGGATTACATGCTCAAACAAATCACCGCCAGCCTGATTTACCCGGAGCAGGGATTAGGCAAAAAATTTTGGGAAGAAATATACGAACGCGCCTGGAAAGAATACCACACCACCGAAGTCCCCGTCAGCACCTTTAACAAAGTCTGGATCGTCCCCGACCAAGCCACCATCTACGAAAGCGGCAACACCGCCTACATCCTAAAAAGCCATTTAAAAGTAATGCTGGAAGAAGACTACACGGCTCTATCCCACACTGTCATTCCCGCGAAGGCGGGAATCCAGAACACGAGTACCTTGGGCTCTGAAATTATCCGTAAAGTAATATTGCCCGCGCTAGAAAAAGAAGTCAACGAAGGCAAAAACTTCGCCATGCTCCGCCAAATCTACAGCGGCATGGTTTTAGCCACTTGGTATAAAAGAGCCCTCAAAGAATCCCTGCTCGGTAAAATCTACGCCGACAGAGCTAAAGTTAAAGGGGTGGATCAGGATCCTAAATCTAACGAAGCTATTTATAAAACATACCTAGCCGCTTTCAAAAAAGGCGTCTTCAACTATATCAAAGAAGACCAAGACAAATACACCCACGAAACCATCCCGCGTAAATACTTCTCCGGCGGCTTCGGCCGCACCAGGGGAATGGGTGCCAGCGATATCTCCGTCCTTCACAGCCCCGCCCAAGTATCATCCGACCCTGCATTGATGGCTGACGTGGCCCATACCAAGGTCACTGACTTAGAGCAGGCAACCGTTGATGTGCATGCAGCAGAGGATCGACAGTTGTCTCCTAAGGTGCAAAGCAGCCATTTAGTCAATCCCGCCATGCCGGCAAAAGATAATAATAATTGGGAGAATTCAGAGTTTTCTCAAGCGTATTGGGACCGTAAGCTGGAAGAGTTTCATCGTGCCATGAAAGATGAAAATTTTGTCATAGCAAAGAAGATATTAATTGAAACACAGGCGGCGAAGAAGGGGGAGTATTTTTCTCATTTTGCTGAGATCTTCAGGACCTATTGGCAGAGTAGGTTTAAGATGGGCTGGCAAGCTGTAACGGACGGTAATTTCTATTTGGCGAAGGCCATATTGATGGAAATGGAAAACGATGGAGTACAAGAAACAATTTGGTATAAGGATCTTTATTCTACATATTGGAATG